>JBDTEB010000419.1:0-10792 GCA_039922795.1 Chitinophagaceae bacterium | reverse complement strand
CTTCAAACGCTTTTCAAGGATAAGAATTTGAAGTTTAATTTTAATGCGTCACTTTATAGTGGTACCAACCTGGTGGATAATTATAGCAACAATGCGGTAAACCTGCCTGACCGAACGAATTTTAATCTCTCCATCGAAAAAAGTTATTTTAACGACCGGCTGACCTTTATCGTTGGAGGGGCGGTGGATTTCGGGTTGAATACTGCGCAGCAAAATCAGTCAGCTGCATTTCCTTTTCTGCCAGACGTAACGGCGGAATGGAGACTGACGCCGGATGGAAAATTCCGGTTGACCTTCTTTTACAGGGAAAACTATTCTTATCTCGGCACAAGTGCGGGTAAACAGAACCGATCAGGCAGTAGCATCTCCTTCAGGAAAGAATTTGACTCGATTGATGAATTGTTCAGGAAGAAGAAAGAATCGAAGAAGATGCTGAAAGAGCAATGAGACCACTTACGGTAGAATTTCCCCGGCAGACGCTCCCTTCAGAATTTCGTGACCTAATTTATCTCTCTTTGTTGTCAGATATTTCTCGTTATGCGGGTTTGCCTTGATCTCGATGGGTATTGTTTCAACAATCTCTAATCCATAACCGGAAAGTCCAGCTCTCTTCCGTGGGTTATTGCTGATCAGTTTGATTTTTGTAATACCGAGATACCTGAGAATCTGTGCGCCCACGCCGTAATCGCGTTTATCCATCGGGAAACCCAGGTGAAGATTTGCTTCCACTGTATCCATCCCTTCTTCCTGGAGGCGATAGGCCTTCAGTTTATTGACCAAGCCAATTCCCCGGCCTTCCTGGTTCATATACAGAATGACTCCCTTACCGGCTGCTTCCACCATTTCCATGGATTTATGCAATTGATCGCCGCAGTCGCAACGGAGAGATCCCAGGATATCACCGGTAAAACAGGAAGAGTGCACCCTTACAAGTATTGGCTCCTCCGCCTCGTATGTTCCCTTGATAAGGGCCAGGTGTTCGTTTGTCGTATTTTTTTCTTTGAAAGAAATGAGCTTGAAATGTCCCCATTTCGTTGGCATATCTACGCGAACCACTTCTTCGATAAGCGAATCGGTTTTAAGTCTGTATTCGATAAGGTCTTTGGTAGAAACCAGTTTAAGATCAAATTTGTCGGCGATCTTTTTAAGTTCCGGTAGTCTCGCCATTGAACCATCTTCGTTCATAATCTCTACTAGAACACCCGCTGGTTCAAGCCCTGCGAGGCGTGCCAAGTCAATGGTAGCTTCCGTATGTCCTGTACGTCTCAGTACTCCTCCGGATTTTGCCCTGAGCGGGAATACATGCCCGGGGCGGCCCAGGTCAGCAGGTTTTGTAACGGGATCGATGAGTGCCTTAATGGTTGCGGCCCGGTCGTGAGCCGAGATGCCCGTGGTGCAACCATGACCTAGCAGGTCGACGGACACAGTGAAAGCGGTTTCATGTAGGGCTGTATTGTGATTTACCATCAGTTCCAATGCAAGCTCGTCGCAGCGCTCTTCAAGAAGGGGAACGCAGATCAGTCCGCGACCATGAATGCTCATAAAATTGATCACCTCGGGAGTAACATGTTTTGCGGCTATCACAAAATCACCTTCATTTTCACGATCCTCGTCGTCCACAACGATGACCATTTTGCCTTTTCTGATGTCTTCGATAGCATCCTCAATTCTGTCTAACATCTACTGATTCGTTTGTGCAAAAATAACAAATAAGCAGGCCAAGGGTTCATTTAGTTTGTTTTACCAGAGGGCCTTTTTCATGCAGCGTAATCAGTAAGTATATTGCCTAACAAATTGTTAATATTGCACTTTAATTGATCTTTCAAGAATGACCGTTCTTTGTTCTCCAAAACTAAAATATATGATGAAATCTCCCTTGAAGTATGTACTGATGATACTTCTTGCCTTTGTACCCGGGCTTATATTTTCACAGATCACGACCAGCAGCATAAGTGGTTCTGTGAAAAATGAAAAAGGAGAAGCGATGGCTGGCGCGACCATCACCGCTACTCACCTCCCTACCGGCAGCGTGTACAAGGCGATAAGCCGTGATGGCGGTCTGTTTAACATCAATAATATGAATCCTGGCGGGCCATACACGATCGAGATTAGCTATGTGAACTTTCCGACAGATAAACGCACCGATGTTTACCTTACGCTTGGTGAATCTTACGCCATCAATGCGCTGCTTTCAACGAGAGCCACCGAACTTTCGGCCGTTGTCGTGTCAGGTATTCGAAAAAATGCCGAATTCGGGGCAAAGGGCGGAACTGAAACAACCATCGGTCGCGACAAGATGGCCACCCTGCCTACTGTGGGCAGAAACATCTTCGATTACCTCCGCAGCGTACCCCAGGCGAGGGTATCCAATTCAATGGAGGGAGCAGTAAGTATTGCCGGCCAAAACAACCGTTTTAACGCCTTCTATGTGGATGGAGCAGTAAATAATGATGTGTTCGGTTTGTCAAACTCAGGCTCAAATGGTGGACAGGCCGCACTTTCTCCACTGTCGATCGATGCGATTGATCAGTTTCAGGTGGTGGTTTCCCCCTACGACGCGTCACTCGGAAATTTCACAGGTGGCGGAATAAACGCCATTACCAAAAGCGGCACGAATAAAACGGAAGGGTCAATTTATTATTTTATGAGAAACCAGGACCTGACGGGTAAAACGCCAACCGGGAGTAAGAGCTTGTCAACAAAACTGGCTGCATTCAAGAATCAAACCTACGGTTTCCGTCTCGGTGGTGCTTTGATCAGGAACAAACTGTTTTATTTCGTAAATGCGGAAAGTCAAAGAGATCAGCGGCCTCAGCCTTTTGATCCATCTATTTATGGTGGAGTAACAAAAACAGATGCAGCACTTACCGACCTCACAAATGTTTTTCAGACAAGATATGGCTACGACATTGGAGGCTACAGGGCCAACGATGAAAAAGTGATGGCTGACCGCATCACAGTAAAAGTTGACTGGACGATTAACGAAAAAAACAAACTGACCATCAGTAACCGATATACCAATGGTGAAAGAGTGAACACGAGCGTAGGCAATTCCACCGCCATAAACTTTTATAACAATGCTTATAAGTTCCCTACAAGAACTAATTCAACTTCACTCGAACTGAAAAGCAGTGTAGGCAAGAGCTCATCTAACCGCCTGTTGCTTACCTATACCGATGTTCTTGATGATAGAAATCCTCTAGGCGCATCTTTTCCAAGGATCAATATTTTCGAAGGAACAGGTACCGGTAGTTCAAACGGTTTGATCATCGGGCCGGATATAAGTTCTACTCAAAACCTGTTGACCCAAAAAAACTGGAACCTTGTTGACGCCTTTAAATTCAATCTTGGCAAACACGCGCTCACAGCGGGTGTTGATGCTGAACTGAATGACGTGTACAACGTTTTTATCCAGCGGTCATTCGGCGAATACATGTATGATTCCCTGGGTCAGTTCCTGCGTGACATGCGTCCTCGCCAATTCAGAGTGGGTTATCCATTGGTTGACGACAAAAGAAATGATGAGACCGGCGCTGCTGCGAAATTCAAGGTCGGCAAGCTTTCCATGTTCCTGAACGATGAAATTCATCCTGTCGACAACGTCACCATATCAATGGGTCTCAGACTAGATACCTATTCTTTTATCACCAATCCCACTACTGATCCGTTCACAAACGATTCGGCGCTTTCAAAGTTTTCGCAGTACTATGACTTGAAAGGTGCGAGATCCGGACAAAAACCCAATATTCCTGTATCTCTTTCACCAAGGCTTGGAATAACATATAAAATTCCTGAGGAAAACATCACCATAAGGGGTGGCGTGGGATTGTTTACAGGAAGAATTCCCCTGGTATGGCCTGGCGGCATCTACAACAATAATGGATTGTTCGTCGGTGGTTTTACCGTTAATTCAGGAACCAATGCTGCGGCATGGAACACGATCCGGTTCAGACCGGATATAAATAAACAATGGACAGCGGCTGAACTGGGCATCAATCTGACCAAAGGACCACTCAACCTGGTGTCAAAACAATTCAGGATGCCAAAATTGCTGAGAACTTCACTGGCAGTTGACAAAGTGTTGGGAGATGGCTGGAGAGTATCCGTGGAAGGCCTTGTGAGCAAAAACGTCAATGAAATCACATACACCAATATCAATATCCTCCCTCCTATCGGTTCATCAGTGGGGGCAGGCAGCAGGCTGGTCTATCCTACTGCGATAAATATTCCCATTCGGGCAAACGGATCAAACCCGTATGATGCCGCCATTTTGCTGAGCAATAACTCAGGTAAAAAAGGATTTTCTTACAACCTTGTTGCCACCGTTGACAAGCGTTTCACAAACGGTTTCAACTTCAGCGTAAACTATAGTTACGGTAGCAGCCAGATCCTGAACGAATCCACAAGTTCGGTCAATACCAGTCAGTGGCAGTTTATGGAATCAGTAAACGGCAGAAATAATATGGGTTTGTCTACATCTGATTTCGACCAGGGTCACAGGATCTTTGCTTATGCAAGCAAGAAATTCACCTATGCCAAAAAAAGGCTGTCGACCACGATTTCACTTGTTTACACAGGACAGAGTGGGTCACCAATAAGTTACGTTTATGGTGGAGCAATCGTTAGAGACGATCCGTCGGGTGGCAACGATCTTTTGTATATTCCTACCAGTTCAGAGCTTCAATCCCAAACCTTTCTCAGCAACACTATCGGAACCGGTGCGGCTGCCGTTACCTACACGCCCGACCAGCAAAAGACCGCTCTCGACAATTATATCATGGGCGACAAATACCTCAGCAAACACCGCGGAGAATTTTCAGCAAGAAATGGTGCCCGTCTTCCATTCACAAACATTATCGATCTGAAGATCGCGCAGGATGTGAACCTGAAAGTGGGTAAGAACATGTACTCTTTCCAGATTACGTATGATATGTTCAACTTCACCAATTTCCTCAACAGGGACTGGGGCAGAACATTCTTCCAGAACAATGACAACTTTGCGCTGGTAACATTTTCAGGCTATGTTAGTCCAAGCAACTTAACTCCCCAGTACAAATACAACCCGGCCATCAAAACGCCATACAATGTTAGCACGAGCACGGTGCCGTCATTTGCGGCAAGATGGGTGAGCCAGCTTGGTTTGCGATTTAATTTTTAAATATCTCTCATTTATAAAAAGGCCGGTACTTATGTGCCGGCCTTTTTATGCCCTGTCTATATCTGCGAAGGAAAGGCCCAGCAAAGAAAATCGGGCATGGCCCTTGCCCAGGTGGCGATGTCGTGACGACCGTCTTCAATCTCGATGTACCTGATATCGAGTAGGCGATCATAACCCTTATTTTCAAGTAGGCCGATCAAACCCAGGGTGTCGTCGATGCTGTCGATGATGCCATTGTGGTTCCTGTCCATTGTTTCATCAAGGCCTCCCGTTTGAAAATAAAATTTCTGACCAGGTACAAAATTTCCCTCTCTGACGATAGCATGCATGATCCGATCAGTCTCTTCCAGGTATCCGTCCTCGAGTCCCCTGCTCCTCCACCACAATGATCCGCTGAAAACACCCGCCAGCCTGAAGATCCCCGGAAACGCCCAGGCGATATCCATGGCACTCAAACCCCCGAGTGAGAATCCTGCGATAGCACTGTCTTTAAATGACTGGATTTGATAGGTTTCTTTCAGCCAGGGAATCAATTCCTCCAGAATAAAATCTACGTACGATGTCGCCTTGTAGCCCCTTCCCAGGTAATCCAGTTCCCTTGCCGTGCCGAATTCCATCATGCGATCGCCGGCATGAATAGCTACAGCAATCAAATCGCGCCCTATTTTGCCTGAAGCAGCATTTTCATTCAGCATTTCGCCGAGCCCTAGTTCATCCATGTTCTGACCGTCGTTGATCAGAAGAAGCCGTAAATGCCCGGCATCTGGTATAGAAGTGGGCAGATAGCAGTCAACGGTAACCGTTCTTTTCAAAAACTTCGAGTCAATGTCACTTTTTTCACTTAAAAACATGTAAGGCTCTTCTTTGCTGGAGATCAAAAATAATTAATAAACCGCTGCCGCTGCAAACCACCAACTAACAATGGCAAAAGATATCGTTGATGTATAAACGCAGCGGAGCCCGTCGGACCTTTTATGGCGGCCAGATCATTTGCATACATATATCTTTTAGCCATGTTCAGATTAGCAATAATCTATTTGTTTATTTGTCTATTTAAAAATAAATTTGATTGGTGCTGGTGCAGACCCGGATTTATGATTGAGATTTCTTTTAACTTCCGTTCCGAGCCGGCAACCAGTCCCGGTCTGCCAGAAATCCTTTTAAAATATTAAAGTTCAGGCTTTCAATCTTCATCCAAAATCATTGTTATGAAAAAAATAGGCATTGTCTTCGGAAAGGAAAGAAGTTTTCCTATGGCATTTATCGACAGGGTAAATAGTAAAGGCGTCAAAGGCATTACAGCGGAGCCTGTAAAGATTGATAAAGTGATGCAGGGTGAGCCGACGGATTATGCCGTTATCATCGACCGGATCTCGCAGGATGTTCCCTTCTATCGGGCTTATCTTAAAAATGCGGCGCTAACAGGAACTGCGGTGATAAACAACCCGTTCTGGTGGAGTGCAGATGAGAAGTTTTTTAATAACTGTCTCGCCACAAAAATTGATGTACCAGTTCCCAAAACGGTTATACTTCCTTCAAGGTCACTACCGGCAGATACGTCGGAGGAGTCTTTCAGCAACCTGGATTATCCGCTTGACTGGGAAGGCACTTTCAAATATGTTGGTTTCCCGGCCTACATGAAACCTTTCTCGGGAGGAGGATGGAAAAATGTGTACAGAGTTTCCGATGCGGATGACCTTTTCAACAAACATGCAGAGACCGGTGAACTGGTGATGCTGTTGCAGGAAGAGATCATCTTTGATGAATATTATCGCTGTTACTGTATTGGTGGAAAGGATGTGAGGATCATGCCTTACGAGCCACGTAATCCACACCATCTGCGCTATGAGGCTGCATTTACACCGAGCCCTGAACGTCACAAATTAATGGAGGGGATCGTACTCAGGATCAATCAGTATCTCGGTTATGATTTCAATACCGTGGAGCTCGCACTCAGGGATGGTGTGCCTTATGCCATTGACTTTTGCAATCCTGCACCCGATGCAGAGATAAAAAGCGTTGGCCAGGAAAATTTTGACTGGGTTGTTGAAACAGCCGCCAATTTTGCGATCGAAAAAGCGCAGGCGCAGGATCCTGGTATAGATAACCTTACCTGGGGTGAATATGTAAAACGAAGCAGCAGTGGTAAACCGCTGATTTAAGATTTCAATATTTTTGTTCGGATGGCATCAGAAAAAACAGGTTAGCAATGGCAAATATCAGCTATAAGCATTTTACGCTGGGTGTGGAAGAAGAATACATGGTGGTCGATCCTGCAACAAGGGAATTAATAAGCCATGAGCAGAAGATCGTACACGAGGGCCATAAAATGATCAAAGATAAGGTGAAGGCTGAAATGCACCAGGCAGTAGTGGAAGTGGGAACGGATATCTGTGCAGATGTTACTGAAGCTTACAAAGATGTTTCCTTACTCAGGAAAACAATCTCTGAAATAGCAGGCAATCTCGGTTTCTGGGTTGGCGCATCCGGCACTCATCCCTTCAGTCAATGGCAAAGTCAGCTGATCACCGATCATGCACGCTACAACGAAATTGTCAACGAACTGCAGGAGGCTGCCCGAAGTAATTTAATCTTCGGACTTCATGTTCATGTGGGGATGGAGAATCGCGACATGGCCATTCATATCGCCAACTCTGCCAGATACTTTTTACCGCATATTTATGCACTTAGCACGAACAGTCCTTTTTGGGAAGGAAGAAAAACAGGGTACAAATCTTTCAGAACAAAAGTATTTGATAAATTCCCAAGAACCGGGATCCCCGATTACTTTGAAAGCATTGAGGCCTATGACAAATATGTAAACCTGCTCATCAAAACCAACTGTATCGATAATGCGAAAAAGATCTGGTGGGATCTCAGGGTGCACCCTTTCTTTAATACTGTTGAATTCAGGATCTGCGATGTGCCAATGAACGTTGAAGAAACGATAGTGATTGCCGCACTTTTTCAGGGGGTATGCGCAAAATTATACAAGCTCAGGTCGAAGAATATGAATTACATGATCTACCAGAGGGCCTTGCTAAATGAAAACAAATGGCGTGCGGGAAGATATGGTCTTGACGGCGCACTAATCGATTTCGGCATTGAAGCAGAAGTAAATACAAGGGTGCTGATCTATGAATTGCTGGATTTTATTGATGACGTGGTGGATCAATTGGGAAGTCGGGATATATTGCCGATCGTTTCAAAAATACTTGAACGCGGTACCGGTGCAGACAGGCAACTCCAGGTTTATGAAGAAACAAAAGATCTTGTGAAAGTGGTAGATTATATTCACGACCAGTTCCTTGCCTGATGCGAATTAAGAATTTGATAAATAAAAAACCCCGGGAGGATTCCTGGGGTTTTTCATAGTTGAGATTAAAGTTTCATAGGGTTCGGTATAAACGGGCCATCTGATTGCAGCAGGATAAGGATTTGGACTTGGACTTGGACATTGGACGGAATTGCTTTCATCAGAATCGTTACACAAAAGTAAAGTCCAGCGGAGCTTCGGGGGATGACCTGGCTCAGTGGCGGAGGTGATTGTTGTTTGCGGGCGGGTTGATGTAAATTTATTATCTGTTAATAATATAGTATGAAATACAGTTTGCTGTTGCTTATTTTGATTCAATCGGGGGTTTCACTTGCCCAGTCGACGATTGACACCGGAACAATTTCCAGTGCCGCAAAACTCATGGCCCTTCAGTTTACGCCTGCAGAGCTGGACTCAATGTTAGACAAAGTACGCAACAGCGCATCGATATATCAGCGAATGCGCAGGCTGCCTCTCTTAAATAGCGAGCCCTACCCTTTCGCTTTTAATCCCGCCCCCCTGGGTTACAGGGTAGATACCGTGCAAAAAAAGATTCAGTGGCGATTGATCAGCAACATCAGCATGCCGCAAAGGAAGGATGACCTCGCTTTTTATTCCATAACCCAACTGGCCTCTCTTATTAAAGGAAAGAAGATCAGTTCTGTGCAGCTCACCCGATTTTTTCTTGACCGATTAAAGCGATGGAAGGATACCCTCCACTGCGTAGTCAATCTGACCGAAGATATCGCTATGAAAGAGGCGGCTGCCGCAGACGAGGAATTGGCCCGCGGAAAATACCGGGGTCCCCTGCATGGGATCCCTTATGGCCTGAAGGATCTTTTTTCAGTAAAAGGAACAAAGACAACCTGGGGCGCGGCACCTTACAGGGACCAGATAATAGATGAAGATGCCTTCGTGTACACCCAGCTCCATAACGCGGGGGCCGTGCTGTGTGCGAAGCTGAGTATGGGGTCGCTCGCGATGGGCGATCTATGGTTCGAAGGGAGAACGAAAAATCCCTGGAATACGGCAACCGGATCAAGCGGCTCTTCGGCAGGTTCCGCATCTGCGGTCGCAGCAGGCCTGTTGCCTTTTGCCATCGGCACCGAAACCCTCGGTTCTATCGTATCCCCTTCTGCTACCTGCGGACTAACTGCACTGAGACCGACTTTCGGATCGATCAGCAGAAGTGGCGCTATGGTGTTAAGCTGGAGCCTTGACAAAGCCGGCCCTATTTGCAGAAGCGCAGAAGATGCAGCCATCGTCTTCAACTTTGCCAAAGGCACCGACGACAAAGATCCTTCTGCGGTAAATAGAGCCTTTAACTACTTCTCCACTGTAAATCTGAAGAAACTCCGCATAGCGTATCCTGGCAATTATTTTACTGGTATCAATAAGACTTCACCAGAATGGGCAGTGATCGAAGTAATGAAAAAGCTCGGCGCGGATGTCAAGGAAATCAATTTCCCCGACTCAATATTTTATCCCTTTCCGATGGTAGATCCGATTATCAATGCTGAATCGGCGGCAGCTTTTGACGATTTTACACGTAGTGGCCTGGATGATCAGCTCACCGGCCAAAAAAAGAACGACTGGCCCAATGGTTTCAGGGCTTCCCGATTTATCCCGGCAGTGGAATACATCAATGCGAACAGGCACAGGTATGCGCTCATCAAAAAGTTTTTTGAGTTCATGAAGGATTATGATGTGATCATCGTACCCTCTTTCGGCGGCAGACAATTGTCTATCACCAACCTGACCGGGAACCCCGTAGTTTGTATGCCGATAGGGCTAACCGAAAGAGGTTTACCCACCAGCATCACTTTCCTGGGAAAACTTTATGACGATGCCACCATCCTGGCTGTGGCGAAAGCCTATCAGGACGCGACGGAGTTCAATAAGATCCATCCAAAGCAGTTTGAGTGACAAAATATATTCAATACGTATTGCTCTAATTTCATTGGGAGAATGACGTCCCTCCTACGTGGAAAATGGAACGTTGAGCGTTGATTATTGAATATATTCTTTCAATGATTATCTGTAGTCCCTCCCGCCCGCGTCATTACGTCTGCGGCTGTGGCATCCGCCAATAACTGAAAAATTCTTAGTTTTGCACCCATGTACAATCATGACAATAAAGGCATCCGCGTAGCAATACTGGATCTTTATGATGGGCAGCCTAACCAGGGAATGCGTTGTCTCAAGGATATTCTCAATCAGTATGGCGAAAAACACGGAATCGAAGTAGTGTGGAATGTCTACGATGTAAGAGGAGCCCGCCAGGTTCCCGATCTTTCTTATGATGTGTATCTCTCCTC
>JBDTEB010000418.1:0-3581 GCA_039922795.1 Chitinophagaceae bacterium | reverse complement strand
TCGCCTTTTTTTTATCTAACCTGAAGTGTTCACCAACCCTTAACGAGAAATAAATTGGCAGAATCATTGAACTACTGTAATATTGTTCTCACATCAATGTTCAAACTCTAATAAATTTTATGGCTACAACCAACTGGATACTTGACCCGGCTCACAGTGAAATACAGTTTAAGATCAAGCACCTCATGATTACTACGGTAACTGGACAGTTCAAAAAATTCGATGTTACCGCAACTGCAGAAGACAATGATTTTTCAACATCGAAGATCAACCTGACCATCGATATTGATTCGATTTCCACAAATAACGATGATCGTGACGGTCATCTGAAAAGTGCTGACTTCTTCGACATTGCCACCTACCCTCAAATTATTTTCCATTCAACTTCAATTGAAAAAGATGGCGATGACCTGCTAATCAACGGGGAACTCGATATGCATGGAGTAAAGAAACCGGTTACCCTTAATGCAGAATTCGGTGGAATAGTCGTTGACCCTTACGGCCACACAAAGGCTGGTTTTACTGTTCATGCCAAGTTTAACCGTAAAGATTTCGGCCTGGTTTGGGGTGCAGTTACAGAAGCCGGCAACGTGGTATTAAGTGATGAAGTAAGACTAAACGCAGAGATACAGTTGGTTCATCAGGCTTCTTAAATGATTAAAAACAGAAAGTGTTTCACTAGACAGGTTACAACAATAACAGGCAAGTCACCTCCATGCTCTCAGGCAAAAACCATTATATAACGGGAGGCCTATACCTGCCCTGATAATGTGTTCATCAAAAAGTTTATCTTCATTTATGCAACTATGCTCTTTTTTGAAGTTGTAATGAATAAGTAAACATTAGAAGATATGATCATCGACAGTCTGACTAACGGACAAAAATATGCGTCGTTAAATAAACATTTCGCGGCTGCGTTTAATTATCTCTCGTCAACAGACTTTATGAATCTTGAGCCAGGAAAACATGATATTGTTCCTGACGAATTATTTGCGATCCTGAGTGAATACCAAACAAAGGCAAGTGCCGGAGAAGAGATGGAGGCTCATAAAAAATATATCGATATACAATACATCGTTTCAGGAACAGAAAAAATGGGAGTAGCTCTTTTGAAAGAACAAGCTATTTCAAAGTCGTATTCCGATGAAAAAGACTTTCTGCTCTACGCAAATGCACCGGATTACTTTATTGAACTTGGGGCCGGGCAATTCGTCATCTTTTATCCTAACGATCTGCACCTGCCAACGATAGAGGTAAACGGGCCTGCCACCGTTAGAAAGATTGTCATGAAAGTGAGTGTCGGTTAAATTAAATGTTTAGCTGCATGCTTCGGTTCCCCATTCGTATCTTTTTGCTCGTACTGGTCGTCTTCGCGGGTTGTAACACTGCGTTTAAAGCCCGGTCATCGCTACTCCCGGGCCATCTATCCGAACTGGAGGAGTCGATCATTTACATACCCGTAAAGATTTATGCGAAGCCTTTTCTTGAAAAGGCCGAGGCTATGGCCCCGGTTTCTTTTACGTCGGGCGGGTGGCCTGCCTTTGAATCGGCTGCCTGTGATTTCCAGTACAAATACCGGTTTCTGAGATCTTCCCTCTCCTTTGCCTGTACAAACAATAAAGTGCAGGTGACCATGCTTGGCAATTACCAGATCTCCGGTAGCAAGTGCGTCTGTGCTTTTGGCAAACAGGTATCACCCTGGATCAGCGGCAGTTGCGGTTTTGCTCCCGAAACAATGCGGCGGATCCAAATTACGATTGGCTCGGAGCTTTCGTTTGAGCCGAACGGCAGAATCGTTTCTCATTCAGCGTTGCAAAGGATAAATCCCCTCGATAAATGCACCGTTACCCTGATGAATACGGACATCACTCCGCTTATATCCGACAGTATCCGTTCTTCGGTAAACGCATTTTCTTCTTTTCTCGATCGCGCCGTGGGCGATCTGAAATACAATGACCTCATTCAAAAAATCGCCACACTAACCGGAAAGAAAATATCACTTGCGGGGTACGGTTCGCTTAAATTAAACACTTCGGCTATCCATGTAGGTAAGATCAATCTGCTTGGGGACACTATCTATTTTACCGCAGGTTTCAGGTGTTTCCCCGAGATCAGTTCCGACAGCATCAACCATCAGTCGACCCGGTTTCTGCCACCCATTACAGAGACCAATGAAAAAGAAGGATTCCGCATTCAAGCAAACGCTTCTTATGAGTATTTTTTCCTCGATAGTATGCTCTCAAAATTTGCCAGGCAAAATCCTTTTGACCTCGACGGCAAACAGGTACGCATAAGCCAGGTAAATATCCGGGGACTGGACAATAACCGCATCCAGCTAAAGCTGCAGTTTACAGGTAGTTTCAAAGGCATTTTATACCTCACGGGCACCCCAAAGCTGGATGAAAAAATGCAGCAGATATCCGTACCCGATCTTGATTATTCGCTGAAATCAGCCGACCTGGTGCTGACGATGGGGAAGACCCTGTACAACAAAAAAATTATCACCACCTTGCGAAGCAAAGCTGTGCTGAATTTAAATGACCTCTTTCAAAAGAATAAACCGGGGCTGGATTCGATGATGAGTCGAACAATATCTGCATACGTTTCCAGTGAGGGTGCCATCCAGGGCATCAGGGCAAGAGGCATGGTGGTAAACAAAGACAATCTGCTGCTGCAATTAAGCGCCCAGGGAAATCTTTCACTGTCAGTTTCCCCTCCAAAGAAATTTTAATCCACGGTAAACCATAGCGGTGCATCGTCATCCCAGTCACCATTATAGTTAATAAATAATTCCTCCCCCGCATTTATTTTTCGCACCGTTTTAATCCTGATAATTGATTCGGGATAGATCATATCATATTCACAATTGCTTTTGAAAGAATGGTTGTAGATTGGCACATATCCAAGCGCCATACCGCATTGTTTTTTATCGATGCCCCATTCAAAAATGTAATCGTGTAGCAGAGTTTGATCCAGTAATGCCCTGTCTTTTTCAGCCATGACAATGACGGGTGCAATTTCCACGACCTCATTTTTGTCGAGTGCTTCAGCGGTAAAAACGCCCCTTCCTTTGGATTTTGAAAGGGCAATAAAAAGGCAGGGTAAAATCATTTGTTTTCTTAGAAGAATAAAGATAGCTGTTAAGTCAACCTCAGTCGTAATTTTGGAATATGTCTATTGATCTGGAATCACCCGATATCACCGAGCAGTTTGAAGCGATCATTGCTTCAGAGGACAAGCTGCGCATCCGAGAGTTTCTGAATAATCAGAATATCAGTGATGTTGCGGATCTGATCTATGAGATGGAAGACTATGCGAGCCAGATCATCAGCAGCATGAGTATTCACAGGGCAGCTTCCACTTTTAAGATCATCGATATTTCTGTTCAAAAAAAAATTATCCAGGAACTTCCGCCTTTTTATTCGGCGGAACTGCTCAACGAGCTGCCAGCTGATGACCGGACGGCTTTCCTTGGAGAACTCCACAGTGAAGTGGTAAAAGAGCTTATTAAAACACTCGATCCGGAGGAACGCCGCAAAACCCTTTCCCTGCTTGGATATCCCGAAGGTAGCGTGGGCAGG
>JBDTEB010000417.1:0-7736 GCA_039922795.1 Chitinophagaceae bacterium | reverse complement strand
TAGCCACCAGGGCGGACGCAAGGCCCGCCCCTACATGACAATACCTCTCGAGAAGAAGCAAGACGTTCGTCGCTCGTACTGGTTCATCGCCCGTACTGGTTCATCGCCCGTAATGGTTTGTCGCTTGTATTGGTTTGTCGCTTGTATTGGTTTCGTCCGCTGTATTGAATTTCGTAAAACCCGATATACCCTTGACCCTATTTATACGTCGTCATCAACCCTCTGGCCATTTCAACCATTTTCTGAATGCCATCTTCAGGCAAATTGCCTTTCTTGAATTCATTCAACAGCTCGGGAAATTTTGCATCCATTTCGGTAAGGAAATGCTCTTCAAATTCTTTTACCCTTTTCACCGGAACATCGCGAAGGATACCGTGGGTTCCGAGATAAATGATAGCCACCTGCTTTTCAACCGCCATCGGCGAGAATTGCAGCTGTTTGAGAATTTCCACATTCCGGGCTCCTTTATCAATTACATTCTTTGTTGCAGCATCAAGGTCTCCACCGAATTTGGAAAACGCTTCCAGTTCCCGGTAAAGGGCCTGGTCGAGTTTCAACGTTCCCGAAACTTTCTTCATTGACTTGATCTGCGCATTACCACCCACACGACTTACAGAGATACCTACGTTGATGGCCGGGCGAATGCCTGCGTTGAACAGGTTTCCTTCGAGGAAGATCTGACCGTCGGTGATAGAGATAACGTTCGTTGGAATATAAGCAGAAACATCACCAGCCTGTGTTTCAATGATCGGAAGCGCTGTCAGCGATCCGCCGCCTTTAACCAGGTGACGGATAGATTCAGGAAGATCATTCATTTTCCTAGCCACATCATCCTTACCAATAACCTTCGCGGCTCTTTCGAGCAAACGACTGTGAAGATAGAATACGTCACCAGGATATGCTTCACGTCCCGGAGGCCTTCTCAATAGAAGAGATACTTCGCGGTACGCAACAGCCTGTTTGGAAAGATCATCGAAAATGATCAATGCAGGTCGACCGGTATCACGAAAAAATTCACCGATTGCCGCACCAGAGAAGGGTGCGTAGAACTGCTGTGGTGCGGGATCTGAAGCGGAAGCCGCAACGATCACGGTATATTCCATGGCACCGTTTTCCTGCAGTACTTTCATAACACCGGCGATGGTAGACGCTTTCTGTCCAATCGCGACGTAGATGCAATAAACCGGTTTGCCTGCCTTATAAAATTCTTTCTGGTTGATGATCGTATCGATACAGATCGCACTTTTACCGGTCTGGCGGTCACCGATAACCAGCTCACGCTGGCCTCTGCCGATCGGTATCATCGCGTCAATTGCTTTGATGCCAGTCTGAAGCGGTTCTTTTACCGGCTCACGAAAAATTACACCCGGCGCTTTGCGTTCGAGAGGCATTTCGTAAAGATCCCCTGTGATAGGGCCTTTGCCGTCTATAGGATCTCCCAGCGTATTTACCACGCGACCCAGCATACCGTCACCCACCTTGATCGATGCGATTTTGCCGGTGCGTTTTACCTTTCCACCTTCTTTAATATTTCCCTGGTCTCCCATCAATACCACACCCACGTTATCCTCCTCCAGGTTTAGAGCGATTGCTTTCACTCCATTTTCAAATTCTACAAGCTCACCGGAACGAACGTTATTCAATCCGTAAACACGGGCAATACCATCACCAACCTGTAATACGGTACCTACTTCTTCAAGATCAGCGCCGAGATTAAAATTGCTTAGCTGCTGGCGCAGAATCGCTGATATTTCATCTGGTTTAATTTCCGCCATTTGTTATTTATTTAGTGCTGTAAAATTTATAATAAGAACTTCAGCCTTCGGTTTAGGCTATCGGATGTTTTGAATGTAACTATTTTCCTGGAACTGCTTTTTTATGTCTTTTAGATCGCGGGCTATACTGGCATCCACCAGGTTATTATTAAATTCAAGTACGAAGCCGCCAATCAGTTCTTCGTCAACTTTTGTTTCTATGTCTATCTTTCTTTCCGGACTTGCATCGGCAAATTTCTGAAGTATCTGCTGTTGTACTTCCTCGCTTAACGGTTGAGCGGTTGTCAGTTTCACTTTATCAATCCCTTTGATCTCATTGTATTGTGAGATGAATGCGAACACAATCTCAGGCAGGCCGATTTCTCGTCCCTTGGAAATCATCAACCTCATAAAGGACTCGGTGAGCTCACCGATATTCCCTTTTGTTACCGAATTAAGAATGGCAATTTTTTTGTCAGCCTTTATTACAGGGCTGCGCAGTACCACCGTGAATTCCCTGCTGGCCTTCATAAGGTCGCGCAGGTAAACAATATCCGTGTGAACCGATTCCAGCTCGTTTCTCTCCACGGCCAGATCGATTAAAGATTTTGCATACCTGCCGGCAACTCTTGGGTTCGTCATGTTGTCTATTTATACTAAAGAGGATGGAGCAATTAGTTCAGCTTCACGTCGGCAGCAAGATGCCTGATGTAATTCTCCTGTTCAGGTTTGTTGTTCAATTCGCGGCGAAGCACTTTTTCCGCTACTTCGATAACCAGGTTTCCTACCGTATTCTTGACCTCGGTCAGGGCAGCCATTTTCTGCTGTTCAATTGCAGCCTGGGCATCTTTCACGATCCTGTCATATTCGGTTTTTGCCCTGTCTTTTGCTTCATTAATCATTCTGTCGGAAATGTCTTTTGCGTCTTTGATCATCCCGGCCCTTTCTTCTCTGGCTTTGAGGAGCAAAGCTTCATTTTCATTCTTGAGCGTCATCATTTCAGCCTTCACTTTTTCAGCGGTAGCCAGCGAGTTGGCAATAGAGTTTTCCCTCTCGTTCAATGAAGTCATAATTGGTTTCCAGGCATATTTACCGAGGATCAAAAGAACAATCAGGAAGGCGATGAGAGTCCAGAAGACTAGTCCGGCTTGGGGCATTAACAACTCCATGTATCAGTAATTTAAAATTTGAAGATCAGGCGGGGCCCGGGTAAAAAACGATCGAAAAATTACTGCATCTTCCGCCCTGTGCTTTGGATGCAGCAATAAAGTCATACCAACAGGCCATGTTATTTAAGCACTGCGAGGATACCGGCAATTACGGCGAAAAGGGCAACACCCTCAACGAAAGCCGCAGTCAGGATCATGTTGGCACGAATGTCATTAGAAGCTTCCGGCTGGCGGGCAATTGATTCCACTGCACCTTTACCGATTTGGCCTATCCCAATTCCGGCACCGATTGCTGCCAATCCGGCCCCAATTGCACCACCAAGGTGTGATAAAGCAAAAGGACCCACTTCCAACATTACGTTCATCAGAGACATAGTACGCGTTTTTGATTGTTTATAAAAATTCTTAATTAGATTATTACTGGATCGTCGTGGCCATTCCCATCATTATGTCCGCCTTCCATCGCCTGCCCAATAAACACGGCAGTAAGATTTGTAAAGATGAAGGCCTGGATAAAGGCCACCAGTATTTCAATAAAATAAATAAATACCGTAAACAAGATCGATATCGGAGAGAAACCGATGCCTGCAACCTTGCTCATGCCACCAAAAATAAAAATGAGCATGATAAAACAGGTGATCACGATGTGGCCCGCGATCATATTTGCGAAAAGACGTATCATCAAAGCTATCGGCTTAATGAAGATACCCGCAAACTCAACGGGGATAAGTATGAATTTTACAAGGAACGGAACACCCGGAGGCCAGAATATATGTCCCCAAAAATGGCCTGTGGAACTGAAAAGGATCACTACCAAAGAGATCGCAGCAAGAACAAATGTAAAAGCGATATTACCAGTAACATTGGCTATACCCGGAACGAGACCGAAAACACTATTGATCAAAATGAAAAAGAAGATGGTCAGAAGGTAGGGCATGTATTTCTTGTAGCTATGTCCAAGATTGACTTTAGCCACCTCATCCCTTATAAAGGTCACGACAACTTCAATGGCATTCTGCATGCCAGATGGTGCAACCGAAGCACCATTCTTTTTATATTTATTGGCGGCGCTGATAACGATCCACATCAGGATACTTAGTGCAAACAACATTTGTACGACATTCCTTGTCATCGAAAAATCGTAGACTTTTACCTCCTCGTCTACGGATCCATCTGGTTTTACGGCAACCACGGCATTTTCTTCAATTTTATATCCTTCAAATGCGGCATGTCCATGCTCAAAGCGGGCAGAACTGAAGGCAGAAAATCCTTTCTGGGGAGAATATAAAAAAACGGGAAGAGGAATTGCTACTGGATGCTCTTTCCAGTCGAATAAATGATAGGAGTGATTGTCACTAACGTGTTCAATAATAAGTTTACCAGGATTGAATTTACCCTGAGTTTCCTCTTCAGGTTTATCCTGGCCGAAAGAAACGGAAGTTAAAAAGAAGAAACAAATCGTTAATAAAGAGGCAATAAATTTTTTTAGGTTCCCGTCTACCATACCAATCTTCAATTTTGCGGCAAAGATAAGGATGGACCGGAAGAAATACTAAAAATATCGATAGATACTTAAGGTTTTGGGGGTAATTACTGATGTCAGGAACGGGTAACTACGCCCCGCTTTTTTTCAAACTGCATCTGGTGAAGCTGGAAATAGTGCCCTTCATTTTCCAACAATTGCTCGTGGGTACCCATTTCTTTAATCTCCCCTTTATCCAGCACAATAATTTTGTCCGCCTTCCTGATGGTTGACAGCCTGTGTGCGATAACGATCGAAGTGCGATCGGAGATCAGGGTTTCGATGGCATGCTGGATGAGCATTTCAGATTCAGTATCTACCGAAGAAGTCGCTTCATCAAGAATCAATATCGAAGGATCGTAAAGAAGTGCACGGATAAACGAAAGCAATTGGCGCTGACCAAGAGACAGGGTATTTCCTCTTTCCATCACATTGTAGTCATATCCACCCGGAAGTTCCATGATAAAGTCGTGCATTCCAATGAGTTTGGCTGCTTCTATTACTTTTTCCCGGGAAACGTCTTCATTGCGTAGGGTTATGTTTTCAAGTACAGAGCCGGAAAACAGGAAAACATCCTGTAAAACGATTCCGATCTTGCTTCTAAGCGCATCGAGATTATAAGACTCGATGTTTTCATCATCGATTCTGATCTGTCCTTTCTGAATATGATACAACCGGTTAATGAGGCTGATGATCGAGGTCTTTCCACTTCCTGTATGGCCCACAATTGCCACCGTTTCACCTGGAAGCACCTCAAAACTGATGTCCTTAAGCACGTATCGATCTTCCACATAAGCAAAGAAAACATGGTCGAAGTTGATTTTGCCTTCCAGTTTGAGCGGGGCATAATCTCCTTCCTTTTTTATGTAATCATCGTTGTCAAGTATTCCGAACACACGCTCACTGGACACCATTCCCATTTGTAACACATTGAATTTATCTGCAATTACCCGAAGGGGACGCGATATCAGGTTGATAAGCAGGATAAAAGAAATGATCTTGCCGGTTAATGCAATAGCATCGGTATAGGCCAGCCCCATGGCCTTGCTTCCTGCCCACCATACCAGTAACCCTGTTGAAACCGCCAATATAATCTCCACGACCGGGAAAAAAATAGAATAGGCAAAAATGGCTTTAACGTTGGCGTTCCGATGTTCGCGGTTGATCTTTTGAAATTTTGCAAACTCTCTTCCCTCTGAAGAAAACGACTGAACGATCGGCATGCCGGTGATATGTTCCTGCACAAAGGCGTTCAGCTGGGCTACCGCATTCCTTACTTTAATAAATGACTTATTTACGCTTTCCTTGAACAGCCAGGTTGCTACAAAAAGAACAGGGAAAGGGCTCAGGCTCACCAATGCCAGTTGCCAGTCTATCCAGAACATGGCAAAAAGTATGGCTACAATAGATAAAATGTCTGCCACGATCGGGATCAGCCCTTCCGCAAAAATATCGTTGATGGATTCGATATCATTAATGGTGCGTGTAGTAAGTGTGCCGATAGGTGTTTTGTCGAACTGGGAGAGGTTAAGTCCGAGGATCTTGTTGAAAACCATGATCCTCAAATCTTTAACAACGGTTTGGCCCAACCAGGCGGTAATATAGGTAAAGTAAAATCTTAATATGGTTTCAGCTATAAGCAATACAATTTGCCAGGCTGTGATCACGATGATCATGTGAATGAAGCTATCCTGTAGTGTTGTCGCGGCAGTTTCTCCCCCCTTGATGTATTTGTTAACAGTTACCTGGATCAGGTATGGCCTCACCGGCGACATCAGCGCGAGCACCACCGACATGATCATGGAAAGATAGAGCCGGCCCCTGTAAGGTGCGGTGAAAGTGAATACCCGTTTTAGTAGACTGAAATTGAAAATTTTATTCTTCTCTGAGGCCATTTACGTGAAGGTAGCACAGGACATCTAAATGAATTACGTGATTATTCCTCCAAAGCGTTGCGGTATGCCTTGATAAAGATCGCACCAAGATTCTTGTAAGGCGGAATATAATCTTCAAATCTTTCTTTGCCTTCTCCGGTAAAAAGTTTGCCCAGATCACGCCACATAGGAATCCACTCAATATTTTTTCCGTTACGCACGGTGTTATTAATGGCATTAAGGATCGGCTCGTTAACGGTTTTTGTTCCTACCTGTTTTGAAGAAATAATGTGCGCGTCACTGCTGATGTTTAGTACCTCGTTGATGTTATTGTATCCACCGCAGGAGCCCAGGACAACGATTCTTGCAGAAGGCTGAATTTGTTGCAGGGAATACTTGACATGATAACTATGTCCCCGATGAATAAATATGGTGGGTTTAATATTTCGTTTAGCCAGGTACTCGCCAAGTTTCGCTTGCGCTTTAGCGTCAGGATCTTCAGGACCATATAATGGTTTATTGGCAAAAATCCATACCGGCTTGCCTTTAGTCGATTTGATGGTCACCCAGTCCGGGTTATTATCCGTAATGGCCCATCCTTCTTTTCCACGGAATAAGGACAGATAGTTTGCGTAGGATGTCTGTCCGTCTTTGTCTTCATCACCATAGAAAAAAACCTGTTGTACCACCCTTCCGCTATCATCCAGAAGTGACTTGTAATCAACTGAGTAGACCGGCGGAATGCCCAGTTCCTCAGATAAATTGGCCCCACCGGCGCTGGCACTGTCAGCAGATTCAAAAAGCGTCTTTTCAAGGTTGTAAATTACCTGCCCGTTCTTATTTTGATTTTTTACGCAACGCTCATAGTTCCAGCGTGCCTCATTAAGCATAAAGGCAGCAAGTGTTTTATTTTTTTCTACAATGCTGCTGTAACTGTCGGCCACATCCACAGCGTCTTCAGCGTTATCAGGTGTGGTAGATTTTTCCAACCCGATCATAAAGGCCCTCATCAGTGAAGTAGCGCTTTCTGCAGGCATCGATTTCAACAGGGTATCGAGCGTGTTGTACGCTGCCGCCAGCTTCACGAACTTCCTGAAATAGTCACCATTCACGCTCATCACCAGGGAGTCGCCCCTTGGCACTTTCATCCGCTGGAAGATCCTTTTAAACACATTCAGGTAACTGGAAGTATAAATTTCATCTTCGCCAAGTACACAGAGATAATATAGTTCCTGAGGGTTGAGCGGTTCAATACTTTTGAAACGTACGGCGTCGGGTTCAGTATGCAACCCATTGATGGTACGGATGAATTCATCCTTTGCCTTGTAGGTCATCCTTTCGGTAATCGATTTCATACCCATCGGAGTATCTCTTTTCAGGGCGATCCGGCCGGCATATTCAATCCTGGTCTTTACGA
>JBDTEB010000416.1:0-3867 GCA_039922795.1 Chitinophagaceae bacterium | reverse complement strand
GTAGGGGCGGGCCTTGCGTCCGCCCTGCCTGCGAAAGGAGTAAGCTGTATCCGTAATCAGGTCGTCAACAGACGAAAATAGCAATCAGGCCCGCCCCAACATCATGCGGGTTCCCTCCCACTGCTCTCGAATGTAAATCAAACAAAAAAAACCCATGTCTCACTGACATGGGTACACGCAATATGATCGATAGTATTTATTTATCAGATGTCAACACAGCAGAAAGATATTCTCCGTTAAGCCGGGCAATATTGCTGATCGAAATTTCTTTCGGACAAACAACTTCACATGCACCGGTATTCGTGCAAGCACCAAAACCCTCCTTGTCTAGCTGAGTAACCATGTTCATAACGCGTGTTCTGCGTTCGGGGCCACCTTGTGGAAGAAGAGAAAGATGGGAGACTTTTGCTGCCAGAAAAAGCATGGCCGAACTGTTCTTGCAGGCTGCAACGCAGGCCCCGCAACCAATACATGCCGCATTCGCAAACGCCAGGTCTGCTTTATCTTTATCAATCGCGATGGCATTGGCATCCACTGCGTTACCCGTGTTTACTGAAATGTATCCACCTGCCTGAATAATTCTGTCAAAAGCGCTGCGATCAACCACCAGGTCTTTAATTACCGGAAAGGCTTTCGATCTCCAGGGTTCTACCACGATAGTATCTCCGTCGTGGAAAGCCCTCATGTGCAACTGGCACACGGTTGTTCCCTGCCATGGGCCATGCGGTTTTCCGTTTATGTTCATATTACAACTCCCGCATATCCCTTCCCGACAGTCATGGTCAAAAGCTATAGGTTCCTTTCCTTCATTGATCAGTCGTTCATTCAATACATCGAACATTTCAAGGAAAGACATTTCGGAAGAGATATCACCTACCTCGAAAGTTTGGAATGCTCCTGAAGCCTTGTTATTCTTTTGTTTCCACACCTTCAATTTCAGGTTCATTGTATAATGTTCCATACGCGTAGTTTCTTTATTTTCAACCCATTGTTAACACCAATGGGCAGTGGCTTGTTCTTTTTATTTGTAACTTCTTTGGGAAGGTTTTGCCACATCGAAAGTTAGTGCTTCACGGTGCAGTTCCCAGTGGCTGTCTGATTTAAATTCCCAGGCAGACACATAATCATAGTTCTCATCATCTCTCAGCGCTTCTCCCTCTTCTGTCTGCATTTCTTCCCTGAAATGACCGCCACAGCTCTCGCGCCTGTTGAGCGCATCCTGGCACATCAGTTCTCCAAGTTCGATGAAGTCGGCAACCCTGTTGGCCTTGTCCAATTCTGGATTCATCTCCAGCACTTCACCAGGCACACGCACATCAGACCAAAATTCTTTTCTTAGAGCCCTGATCTCCTCGATCGCCTCATTTAAACCTGCTTCATTTCTGGCCATACCGCATTTATCCCACATGATCTTTCCAAGGCGTTTATGAAAACTCTCTACTGTTTGTGTGCCTTTTATATTCATCAACTTATTGATGCGATCTCTTACTGATTCTTCGGCTTTCACAAAAGCCGGATCGCTCACAGGAATACTGGGCGTACGAATTTCGTCTGCGAGATAATTACCAAGTGTATATGGGATCACGAAATATCCATCTGCAAGTCCCTGCATTAGTGCGGAAGCCCCAAGGCGATTCGCGCCATGGTCACTGAAATTTGCTTCACCGAGAGCATATAGTCCAGGAACAGTGGTTCTGAGTTCGTAATCAACCCAGAGTCCGCCCATGGTGTAATGCACTGCAGGATAGATTCTCATTGGTGACTGATAAGGATCTTCACCAGTAATTTTCTGGTACATGTCGAAGAGGTTGCCATACTTTTCCTTTACGACTTCCCTTCCCAGTTTCTTTACTTCCTCCACTCCTATATCTCCGAGGCCATGTTTGCCAACTTCACCCTGACCATATCTTTCGATGGCATATTTATAATCGAGGTAAACGGCCATTTTTGAATTCCCTACACCATATCCTGCATCGCAGCGTTCTTTTGCGGCACGGCTGGCCACATCTCTGGGCACCAGGTTACCATAGGCTGGATATTTTCTTTCCAGATAGTAGTCTCTTTCTTCTTCGGGTATATCTGCGGGTTTTCGATTATCGTCTTTCTTTTTAGGCACCCAGATGCGACCGTCGTTTCTCAAGGACTCCGACATGAGGGTGAGTTTGCTCTGATGATCACCGCTCACCGGGATACAGGTGGGATGAATTTGTGTGAAGCAAGGATTACCAAAATAGGCTCCGCTCCTATGCGCTTTCCAGGCTGCCGTTACATTACAGCCCATAGCGTTGGTACTCAGGTAAAAGACGTTTCCGTAACCCCCTGAACAAAGTAACACCGCATGACCGAAAAATCTTTCGAGCTCGCCGGTAACAAGGTTACGGCAGATAATGCCCCTGGCCACTCCGTCGATCTTCACTATCTCCAGCATTTCATGGCGGGTGTACATCTTCACGTTACCAAGAGAAACCTGCCTTTCAAGGGCCTGGTAGGCTCCGATCAGCAGTTGCTGACCAGTTTGTCCCGCAGCGTAAAAGGTTCGCTGAACCTGTGTTCCGCCGAACGAACGGTTGCTGAGTAATCCCCCGTACTCGCGGGCAAAAGGAACGCCCTGGGCCACACACTGATCAATGATATTCGTGCTTACTTCAGCAAGACGATACACATTGGCTTCGCGCGAACGATAGTCACCTCCTTTTATGGTATCATAAAAAAGACGGTACACTGAATCTCCGTCGTTTTGGTAATTTTTCGCCGCATTGATACCACCCTGGGCGGCAATACTATGTGCCCTCCGGGGAGAATCCTGAAAGCAAAAGGCTTTCACCTTATATCCCAGTTCACCAAGGGCAGCTGCTGCGGAAGCGCCTGCCAGCCCCGTTCCCACAACGATGATTTCCAGACTTCTTTTGTTTGTTGGATTAACCAGCTTCACATGGCCCTTATAATCGTTCCATTTATTTTCTAGGGAGCCCGGTGGAATTTTTGAATCGAGCATAATGGATAGTTCTTATTCTTTAAATCTGCCTGTTAGTCAAATATTATTCTGTCACCCATCCGAGATACATGGAGATCGGCATCATCGCAAAGCCGAGAGGTACAATAATGGAGAACACATTTCCTATATTTCTTGCCATCTTCAGGTAGCGATTATTATTGAGACCCAGGGTGCGCCATGCGCTTTGAAAACCATGCATGAGATGATAAGCCAGCGAGATACATCCAAGTACATATAATATGACCACCAAAGGATTTTTAAAAACGACCAACATCTGGTGATACAAATTATGATACGCTTTACCGTTATATTCCACCTCCTGTAGCGGCTCTATGCTGCCAATACCGCCTAAACGCGAAGGAGTCCAGAAATGATAGATATGCATTACCAGGAAAAGAAATAACAACGTACCAAGTAGGCCCATTGTTCGACTATACCATTTGCTTCCGCGGTTGCCCAAACTTATTTCATAACCACGTCCGCGACGACTCAGGTTGTAACTTTCCAAAACGTAACCTTGTATGATATGTATGATAAATCCAATAAACAGGACGACCTCCATTAGGCGTACCACAATGGTAGTTCCCATAAAATGGGCGGATTTGTTGAACATCTCGCCATCATCGTTGGCCCAGATACAGGCATTGAGGCCGACATGGACTACCAGGAATGAGATAAGGAACAGGCCGGTTAAACTCATTACAAGCTTTCTGCCTATTGAGGAGGAAAAGAATTGAGACCATTTCATCGTGCCAATTTTGATTTGCAAGCGTAACAAGGCAACGGGATGGATGGTTGCCGGTTAGCCGGTATTAAAGCCTAACGTTCTCACTCGTAAAACGTTCGTCTATCCTTATACGGGATGTGCAAAA
>JBDTEB010000415.1:0-4658 GCA_039922795.1 Chitinophagaceae bacterium | reverse complement strand
CCCACAAAAAGACCGATGCCCGCGGGGGCAGCTGATATGATCCCTCTTAATTTGGTTTCGCTTTCTTCAAGCTTTTTACGCCCCAGGACTTCCCGGGTAACATTGATGGCAATATTTATGATGCCATAAACCTCGCTTTTTTCATTCAGCAAAGGTTTAAGGGTGTAATCATAATAATAGCTCCCCAGTACACCCTCTACCACCAGGTTGACCCGCATGGCTTTTGCCGAGTAGGTTTTTCCAGAGGTGTACACCTCACCGAGTATCTCCATAAAGGGCTGTCCCTTCAATTCCGGGAGCGCCTCGATCAACGGTTTATGCTTTACTGTGAAGTCTTTTCCCCAACTGCTGATCATCATCGCGTTGATGAACTCCACTTTCATTTCGGGCCCGGTAAACAGGCAGGTAGCTACCGGTGCCTCTTCAATCAGTGCCCTGAACCTTGCTTCGCTCGCGATTAGTTGTTCCCGCGACGTGATTTCCAGGGTTACATCCCTCAATACAATGATGACGCCCGAAAGTGCGCCATTTTCTTCCCGGTAGGGCGCGCAATTGAAATTGATGAAGACATTCACCTTTTTCCCCTGACGAGTGATGACAAGCGGCAATCCATAAACGCTGATGGTTTCACCCGTTGTCATTACCTTTCTCAAACGAGTATCGAAATCGTTGCCGGCGAATTCCGGAATGACCTCCATAAGAGGCTTTCCTGTTAGGTATTCTGCATTTGTTTCCCAATGATCCAGGAACCTGTCATTAGCCAATGCTACGGTAAGCGATGGCCCTTTAACCAGCAACATGGCGACGGGGGCCATTTGAAATACCTTATTCTCGTTTTCCAATCTTCTATCCATTTTACTGTAATTAAATATAATTGATTGGGTCGTTTCTGCGCCATGATATGGGGAGTGATAAGGGTTTTACCTTAGTTTCTGTATCGTTCCTTACAACCGGTTTTCCCTTTCGAATGCAAGCTATGTAATGCAGGCGCACGGGTAGTATATCATTGTTGGCTATCCTTCAAAGATCTGAGAGATCCTGTCCTTTAAAAAGGCAACACTCCGCGCCAATTGATCCATGCCGTCTACGCCATCTTCGATGCTGATCCATCCATCGAAACCGACCCGCTTCAGCTCTGTAAAGATCGCTTCATAATCATTCATTCCTTTGCCGACTTCCCCGTGACGAAGACGCTTCGCATAACCTGTAGTGCCGGCTTCTTCGTTACGCAGGTCGTCAATTGATCCATCCGCTACATATCTGTCACTGGCATGCATGGTGACCACACGATGTGAAATTCTTTTCAGCAACTCCAATGGATCTTCGCCGGCCAGCAAGGTATTACTGGGATCGTAATTCACGCCGAAATTTGGATGATCGATCCGGTCAACAAGACGGCAAAATAAATCCATCTTTTGCGCAAATTCAGGATACTCCCAAAAATCGTCCTTATAATGATTTTCAAGAATTAGTGTGATCCCCTTGTCAGCGGCATAGGGGAGGCAGGAAATGATGCAAGAGGCTGCGAGATCGATCCCTTCTTCATCTGATAATCCCGGTCTTCGCTGTCCCGATAATACGCGGCAAAATGAGCCCCCCAGCGTGGAGCTCATATCAATCCAGTATTTCTGTTTCTCCATTTCTCTCTCTCTGAACAATCTGTCAGGATGTGTGAAATCTGGCGAACAGCAGATCATAGGGATGACCATGCCATAAGATTCCACCTCGTTGCGAAACCTTGGCCAGTTGCGCCGATCCTGCATTTCCAGGAATCCGGCATACCATTCCAGCCCGTCGATATCAAGTTTGGAAGCCAGCTTTATCCACTCCAAGATGCCCATCGTTCCATCTTTACAAAGGGCATGCATAAACGCTTTTGGGAAGGCCGCAATTTTGGGCATAATCAGAATGGTCTTTTAAGCGTATCGTTATCTTTCGGAGGATTTCGACCAACAAAAGGATACTGCTCGATATCCGTTACCTGTCCGCTCACCGGACCGCATTCATCGGAGAGCCAGTAAATAGCAGCGGCAGCAATTTCAGCAGGTTTGAAGATTCTTCCGGAAGGTGCATAAACATCTGGCAGATCCTTATACCAGTCGTCGGCCAGGCCCTGCCGGTGTTTTCTCACCGTTTCAGATTCCGTGAGCACCCAGCCCGGATTTAACTGGTTGACCCTCACGCCATTTTCGCGAAACAATACATCCCCCAGGTTGCGCGTCATGGTCATCAAGGCTCCTTTTGACATGCTGTAGGGCAGCAGGTTTGGTTCACCTGAATAGGCATTTACCGATCCAATATTCAGCACACAACCCCTGTTTTTCGAAAGCTCGGGAAGGGCGTATTTTATCATGGCAAAAGGTACTACGGTGTTAACCTCAAATACATCGCGTAAAAAATCAAGGTCGGTTGTGTGAATATTGGATGATACCACACGCGCGGCATTGTTTACGATCGCATCGAGTTTGCCAAATGTTTCCACTGCGAGGTCAACCAAACGTTGAGGGGTACCCGAAATGGCAAGGTCTTCGATATGCAATACTGCATGACCGGATTCAAATTCCCGCATCGTTGCATCGCCCTCGCTTCGGTCGAGGCCGTTAACCACTACTTTTGCTCCTTCCTGCACGCATCGCAGGGCAATAGCCTTACCGATGCCTGTGGTACTGCCGGTGACAATGATGACTTTATCTGCTAAGCGCATGAATTTAAATGGGTTTTAAAATGCTTTTAACCAATGCACCCTGGTGCATTTTTTCGAATGCAGTCTTCCATTCGGTTATGGGCCATACACCGCCGATGATGGGGGTTACATCCAGTTGTTTTCCGGCCATGAGTGCCAATACTCGTTCCCACATTGGCCAGTTGTGACTGAAACTGCCCTGCAACGTGATGTTCTTCTGCACGAGCGGATCCAGCGAAATGCCCAATGGCTGACGTCCCCAGCCGACCTTGGTGATCTTTCCGTTTGGCCGCACGACCTGCAAGGCAGTACTTAGCGTGCTGGATGCACCGGCAGCATCAATGACTACATCTGCGCCGAGCCCGTCACGCTCCATCGCCCAGGCTGTTGCATCGCCGATGATGCCGGTACAGCCATAACTTTCGGCAATGCCTACCCGATGACGGTCCGCTTCGAGGCCCACCACCGCTACCTGTGCGCCGCAGAGTTTCGCCATGGCAGCGCAGAGAATGCCGATTGTACCGGGACCAAGTATAATCACCCTGTCACCCGGCCTGATGCGCGTATTTTCAACCACCGCACTATAGGCTACACAGCTGGGTTCCGTAAGACAGGCCTGTTCAAAAGACAATTCGTCAGGAACCCTGTGCAGGCAGCGCGCAGGAACTTTTACATGCTTCGTCATCGCGCCGTTCACGCCATATCCGAACCCTTTGCGGCCAGGGTCGAGATTATATAACCCAATCTTCGACATCGGGTTATTCAGGTCAATGATAGCAGCGGTTTCACTTACTACCCGGTCGCCCGGCTTCCAGTTACCTGATCTCGCACCGGCTTCCTCGATCACCCCACCGAACTCATGCCCCAAAACAACAGGATAATTAACCGGCCAGCTGTGATCGGAGCTCCATTGGTGAAGATCACTTCCGCAGACTCCTACATTTTCTACCCGCAGCAATACATCATCCTCACCAATTTCCGGGATTTCCAGTTCACGGATCTCCACCGACCATTTCTTTGATGAATAGTTTACGACCGCAGCAGATTTCATGGTATGATGGTTTGGTTTGGCAGTGAATGAACTATTTGATCAGCAACTGGTGAAATTTTTTTAACTCGCTCTGTTCGAGGGTGCTCAATAGTTCGTCTCCGTCGAGTTTTGTCTTAAGAAATAAAACCCTTTTGTGCAGCGGATATTTTTCGAGGATATTATTTATCAGCCCGATGCTCACTTCATCTTTTTCTGCCGCCGCGGCAGGCGGTGGTAAAGCAGATTTATACCTGGTGGGCATTTTTTTTATGATGGCCTCCAGCGTGCCGAGCTTTGTAGGTGACACCTCCGGGATCTTTGACGCCTTTCCATACAATCCCTGTAATTGTTTTTTACTGAGGCTTCCAGCCTGCTGATATTGTTTGTAAACGCTGATGATAAATGAGGAGAGCGGGTAAGCGACGATGCAATCTTCAAGCAGGTCGTTGACTATATCTACCCCGGGCTTTTTCTTGTTCATTGACTCATGAAGATAATATTAATCATGTCTTTTTTTAATAAGAAGAGTGGCAAACACTAATTTTTTCCGTTGACAGCAAAATTTCTTAAATTGACGGCCGGGCTTTGAAAAATCAACAAGTTATGGGACAGTTCAGGATCGATCTTCCAAACAACCAGTATGCGGATGTCCGGTGGGGAAGCGTGAGAAAGAAGCAGCTTGATATCCTTCAATTGCTGCGTTTAAAAAAGAACATTATTGAGAAAAATGTAGGATATATTGTAAGGGTCAGACCGGTTCTTGGAGACATCCCGGAATATCACCTGATGAAATCTAAAGAGGGTGAATGGCTTCGAAAGGCAGATTGTGACTGGATCAGGGAAGGTGATGGCACGATGATTACGGTCATCCGGCAGGCCATTGACGAGTTTGAAAACAAGGAGTAAGCGTCCGGCTCTCGGGAAATCGCGATTTTTTAAAAGACG
>JBDTEB010000414.1:0-4414 GCA_039922795.1 Chitinophagaceae bacterium | reverse complement strand
AAATCCCATAGCGAGCAGGGACAATTCGCAGGGAATTTCCCTTTCAGTACCCGGCACCTCACTGAACCCCGCAGGACGGCCCTGTTCAGCGAATTTCCATTCAAGGTCTACAATCTTTAATGCCCGAAGGTTCCCTTCCTCATCACCCAGGAACGCCTTGGTAGCCACTCCCCAGCCTCTCTGAGCTCCTTCTTCATGCGAGGAGGAGGTTTTAAGCGTCATCGGATACGTTGGCCATGGCATGTTAACGGTGCGCCCCACAGGTGGCTTCGGCAGCAACTCAAACTGGGTTACAGTTGTTGCGCCATGCCGGTTGGACGTTCCCACACAGTCACTGCCGGTGTCACCACCGCCGATCACTACTACATTTTTTCCTGTGGCGAAAATGTCTTCATCCTGAACCTGTTTTTCTGAAACTCTTTTATTCTGCTGTTTTAAAAAGTCCATCGCGAAATAGACGCCCTTGAGCTCCCTGCCGGGGATATCGAGGTTTCTCGGGATGGTGGATCCTCCGGCCAGTATGATCGCATGAAACTCACGCAACAGGTCGTTGATGCGAATATCCACGCCAACGTTTGAATTGCATTTAAAGATCACACCTTCCTCCTCCATCACTTTCAGGCGACGGTCGATCACATATTTTTCCAGCTTAAAATCGGGTATGCCATACCGTAAAAGACCACCGGGGGCATCATCTCTTTCATAAACCGTTACAAGATGCCCTGCATCGTTTAACTGCGCAGCAGCTGCCAGTCCGGCCGGACCGGATCCCACAACAGCAATTTTTTTGCCGGAACGCATATTCGGTTTTCTCGCCTTTACATAACCTTTCTCAAAGGCGATCTCAATGATGTGCTTTTCAATTTCTTCGATAGTTACTGCAGGCTGATTAATACCAAGTACGCAACTGGTTTCACAGGGGGCAGGACAGATCCTGCCGGTGAATTCTGGAAAATTATTGGTCGAGCTTAAAATCTCATACGCTTCCAGCCAGTTCTTTTTATACACAGCATCATTAAATTCCGGGATTACATTTCCAAGCGGGCATCCGTTATGGCAAAATGGAATGCCACAGTCCATGCAGCGTGCGGCCTGTTCATTCAGTTTCGGCTCAGAATATCTTTCAATAAATTCCTTATAATCATGTATTCTTTCCTCGGGACGTCTTTTCGACGGTAGCTCCCTCGTAAATTCAATGAAACCCGTAGGTTTACCCATAGTCTTTACTTTTGGTCCCGTTGCAGGGAATTAATTATTGTGAACAGCCCTCAGCGTCGGCTATCGGCTTCTAAATTATTACCGCGATCAAGTCTGTCTATTAATCCGTATTAAACCTTCTGGGCAAGACTTTCAGCCTTAACCTTGAGCGCTTTTTTATAATCTTTCGGAAACACTTTGACGAAATTTTTCAACTGGTTGTCAAAATCATCAAGTACAAATCTTGCGATAGAACTCTTCGTGTATTCATAATGTTTAGTCATCATGCTGATGAGCAGTTCGTGATCTTCTTCACCCACACTATCAAGGTCAACCATTTCGGGATTGCAAAGCGTTTTAAACTGTTCTTTCACATCATACACATAAGCGATTCCGCCACTCATTCCGGCAGCGAAATTTCTACCTGTTTCTCCGAGAATGATCACTCTTCCACCGGTCATGTATTCGCAACCATGATCGCCCACTCCTTCAACGACCACATTGGCGCCTGAATTTCTTACTCCGAAACGCTCACCTGCTTTACCGCGGATATAAGCTTCGCCAGATGTTGCGCCATAAAAAGCCACGTTGCCGATGATGATATTTTCCTCTGCAATAAAAGCGGCTTCCAGCGATGGATATACAATGAGTTTGGCACCGCTTAATCCTTTCCCGAAATAATCGTTTGAATCTCCTTCCAGTTCCAGCGTTATGCCCTTGGTATTAAATGCACCGAAGCTCTGTCCGGCAGTTCCATTAAATTTAAAGTGGACGGTATTTTCCGGTAATCCATCCCCCTTGTATTTCTTTGTGACCTCGTGGGAGAAAATAGTTCCAGTCGTTCTGTCCGTATTTTTGATATTAAAGGTTCCGGTCACTTTCGTTCCCGTTTCGATCGCTGCCTTGCCGGTTTCGAGCAATTGCCAGTCGAGTACGTCGCTTAGACCATGATCCTGCTCTTCCATTTTATACAAGCCGGTGAATTCTGAAGCCGGTTCCTTGTACAGGATCGGGTTGAGATCCAGTTTGTTGAATTTCCACTGATTCGGAACGTCCCTTTGTTCAAGGTAGTCTGATTGTCCAACCATTTCCTGTACCGTTCTGAAACCCAGTTCAGCCATCACTTCCCTGAATTCCTGTGTGAGAAATTTGAAGAGATTAACCACATGTTCTGCATCGCCGGTAAATAGTTTCCTGAGATCAGGATCCTGTGTAGCGACACCTACCGGGCAGGTATTCAGATGACATTTTCTCATCATGATACAGCCTTCCACAACGAGGGCAGCTGTCGCCACACCCCATTCTTCTGCGCCCAGCAATGTGGCGATCGCGATATCCCTCCCGGTTCTTAATTGTCCGTCGGTTTGAACGACCACACGGCTCCTGAGCTTATTTTTTACCAGTGTCTGGTGAGTTTCGGCGAGACCAAGTTCCCAGGGCAGACCCGCATGTTTGATGGAACTGATCGGCGATGCGCCTGTACCACCGTCATGACCTGCGATAAGAATTACATCAGCCTTGGCTTTCGCCACACCTGCTGCAATAGTTCCCACACCTGCCTTGGACACCAGTTTCACGTTGATCCTGGCATGGCGGTTGGCATTTTTTAAATCGAAGATCAGCTGGGCAAGGTCCTCGATAGAATAAATATCGTGGTGTGGGGGCGGCGAAATCAGTCCTACTCCGGGAGTAGAATGACGGGTTCTGCCGATCCAGTCATCAACCTTATGTCCTGGAAGTTGTCCACCTTCACCAGGTTTGGCGCCCTGCGCCATTTTAATCTGCAATTCATCTGCTTCGGAAAGATATAAACCGGTTACCCCAAATCTTGCCGAGGCAACCTGCTTGATAGCCGACCTCATGGAATCGCCGTTCGGAAGCTTTTTATAACGTACCTCATCTTCACCACCTTCTCCCGTATTGCTTTTTCCGCCAAGCCTGTTCATAGCAATGGCCAGCGTGGTATGCGCCTCCCAGGAAATCGAACCAAAGCTCATGGCACCGGAAGCAAAACGTTTCCAGATCGCTTCAGCGGGTTCCACCTCTTCAATAGGAATCGATGGCCTGTTCTGTTTGAATTTAAAAAGACTTCTCAGCGTACAGGCATGTTTTTCCTGATCGTTGATGAGTTTTGAATATTTTTTGAACGCGGTATAATCGTTCATTCGCGTTGCATACTGCAACAGGTGAATGGTCTGTGGATTGAAAAGATGGAACTCGCCTTTACGTTTCCATTGGTATAAACCCCCAACTGCGAGCCTGTCCACAGGAATCACTTTTTTACTGAAAGCAAAGGAATGTTTTGCCAGAGTCTCTCTCGCAATTTCATCGAGACCCATTCCTTCAATGCGGGAAATAGCGCCTGTGAAATATTTATTAACGACTGTTTTATTTAAACCGATTATCTCAAAGATCTGGGCACCCTGGTAAGATTGCAGGGTTGAGATTCCCATTTTCGAGAATACTTTCAGCAGTCCGTCATTTACTGCTTTGATGTAATTCTTTTTTAATTGTTCAGCATCTGCGTCGGTTTGCAGTTTGCCATTCAGTTTCATATCGCGGATAGAAGACAATGCGAGATATGGATTGATGGCTGTTGCCCCAAACCCGATCAAAGTGGCGAAGTGGTGCACTTCCCAAACGTCTCCCGCTTCAATTACCAGCCCCACCTGGCCGCGGTAACCCTTGCGAATGAGGTGATGATGAACGGCTGCCGTCGCAAGCAGTGACGGTATCGGTGCGTGGTCCGAATCGATGGCCCTGTCAGAAAGAATGATCACTTCAAAACCATCCTGCACGGAATCCACGGCGTAACGACAAAGCCGATCGAGACCCCTTTGTAAGGATCCGGGTTTTCCGTCGGCCATGAAATAGGTCTGCAACGTTTTAGCCTGGAAAATGCCCGTGTCTATACTGCGGATCGTTTCGAGTTCGTGATTGGTAAGTACGGGTTGCTTAAGCGCCACGTTATGACAATCCAGCGGGTCTTCCACCAGCAGGTTACCATTGCTTCCGGCGAAAGTGGCGAGTGACATCACCAGTCGTTCCCTTATCGGGTCGATCGGCGGATTGGTGACCTGTGCAAACAACTGTTTGAAATAACTGGTCAGATGCTGCGGCTGATCGCTGAGTACCGCGAGCGGAACATCGGTACCCATTGAGCCGATCGGTTCTTTGCCATCAGTGGCCATAGGGGCGATGATCATTTCAAGATCTT
>JBDTEB010000413.1:0-7386 GCA_039922795.1 Chitinophagaceae bacterium | reverse complement strand
AGCCACTGGCAACCGTCGTAATCGGCGGGCTGATCACCGCCACAATACTTACGTTACTGGTAATTCCGGTATTGTATATCATCTTCACAAAAGGCAGAATGCAGATAAATGCGGCAATTCCGAAAATTGTAACCCTACTCTGTACGGTGTTTCTAACACAATTAGTATGGGCACAAAATGCCATGCTTCCTGCCCGTATCTCCTTTGATGCTGCCTATGATACGGCGCTCAGAAATAACCTGCAGCTGGTTAGCAGTGATCTTCAAATTCAGCGAAGCAAAACATTGCGGGGCACCTGGCTCGACGTTCCTAAAACAGGGATTTTCGCAGAGAATGAAGACATAAGCCCGAGGGAAACCAGGGGTGTTTTAAAAATCGGGGTTTCCCAGAGTATTGAATGGTTCGGCTTGTATAAAGCAAAGAAGAACTTATTGCAGGAACAGGCGAAATCGATGGAAATCTCGAAACAGATTAAGGTCATTGAATTAAAAAGAGATGTGCAGATGGCTTATTATACCCTGTGGTATTTGCAGAGCAAGCAAATATTGTGGCTGAGGTTGGACAGCATCTATACCGCATTGGCAAAGGCCTCTGCATTAAGAGTAAAAACGGGTGAAAGTGCAGGTTTAGACAGTATAGCTGCGTCGGCAAGTGCCAGGGAAATAAACGTGCAACTGAGTTTATTTCAATGGGATGTACAAACACAGCAGGAAAATCTCAAGAAGTTCATGGGCACTTCAACCAGTTATTTACCTGAATTAAATACAGTCAATAGAGTTGAAGCAAGCTTTCTGGATACCGTAAGCGGCGAGCATCCTCAGTTACAATGGCAACAACAGATGATCAGTATCGCCCGGGCCGAAACCGATGTCCAGATCCAAAGCAGAAAGCCAAATTTTGAAGGCCGTTTTTTCTCTCAGCGTCTATATGGTCTGTCTAACCCATATTCCGGTTTCTCTGTATCAATGGGTGTTCCCCTTTTCGGTTACAACACCAACAGAAATAAAGTAAAGGCAGCGAAACTTGGCCGGGATTACCAGCAATCTATTTTCGATTATGAAAAACTCTTATTAGGTACCAACTATAAGCAGGCGTACCAGCAACTACAAAAAGATCTCGTTTTATTAAAGTATTATGAGCAAACAGGACTGATACAGGCAGATGCTATGATAAAGGCTGCAAACCTTGCTTACCGGGGTGGCGAAATAAGTTTTGCAGAACTCGCCCAGTACCTCACCCAGGCGACAGACATACAAAAAAGACATCTGGATGTGCTGAATCAATTCAACCAGACAGCCATACAATTAAATTATTTTCTAAACAAATAGCAGGATGAAAACACTCGTTTTTACACTTATTATATTATCGCTTATCGGTTCATGCAGCAGTAAAAAGACGGAGACTGAAACGTCAGCACAGGAAAAACACCATGAAGAAGCGCCAACCAATATCGTAACGTTAAATGATCTGCAAATTAAAACTGCAGGCATTGAACTAGGTACCATACAACTAAAAAATCTGGATGACGCTATTAAATCCAATGGAATGCTTACAGTTCCCAATCAAAACAAAGCCTTCGTTACATCGGTAAATAGCGGAGTTATCAAAACATTGTTGATACAGCCGGGCAGTTATTTACGCAAAGGGCAGGCAGTGGCTACTATCGTAAATCCTGGCGCAGCCGGTTTACAACAGGACCTACAAACGGTAAATGCACGGATAAGTCTTGCAGAGATAGAATACCTGAGACAAAAAGAATTGGTAGAGGGCAATGCAGCGCCTTTAAAGAATGTGCAAAGAGTGCAAACCGAACTGGCTACGTTGAAAGTTACCCGTAATTCTTTACAAAAACAGTTGACTGCCATGGGTATTTCCATCGCGGGTGTAACCGGGGGCAGCATTATTACCACGATGATTATTCGTGCACCGATAAGTGGAACTGTAAGTAATGTGACTGCCCAGATAGGTTCCAACGTTGACCCTTCCACGCCCATCGCGGAAATTGTAAACAATTCACAACTGCATCTCGATCTGTATGTTTTTGAAAAAGATCTTCAAAAGCTTCAGGTAAATCAAATCATACATTTTACGCTTACCAACAATCCCGGGAAAGAATATGATGCGCAGATTTATTCTGTAGGAACATCTTTCGTAAATGAAACAAAAACAATTCCTGTTCATGCCATCGTAAAAGGTGATAAGACAGGTTTAATCGAGGGTATGAACATAACAGCGATAATCAGTATCGGCAAATCTGTTGTGCCGGCCGTGCCAACAGAAGCTATTGTAGCCTATCAGGGTCAGGATTACATTTTTATATTGTCTGATAAAGAACCGGAACATCGTGAAGATAAACAGGAAGCTACTACAGGTTTCGAAAAGGTGCAGGTAATAAAAGGCACATCGGATGTAGGCTTTACTGAAGTAACCTTTGTAAAGGACGTTTCACCAAAAGTACAGATAGTAACGAAAGGTGCATTTTTCGTTTTAGCTAAAATGACCAATGCAGGGGAAGGCGATCACGGTCATTAAACAAGATATTATTTTATGGAACAGATGAAAGATACAGGGAGCGAATTACATAAAGTTACACCGACAGAAATTAATCATGCCGCTGATGACGGACATGACCATGCACATGTAGGACCAGAAACAGATTCATCAGGCTGGAAGGCGCATTGGGACTTGTTGCTGGCTTTGGTTATTCTTGTAATAATACTGGTACTGCAATATGGCTTTAATTTGGAGCTGCCGAAAACCGCATCATTTATAGTCAATCTCGTTGCTTATTTCCTTGCCGGCCGCACTGTGCTGGCCCTTGCTTTTCGCAAATCAAAACGGGGTGACTTCTTCAATGAATTTGTGCTGATGAGTGTTGCTACCGTCGGTGCTTTTGTTATTGGAGAGTATGAAGAAGGTGTAGCGGTTATGGTTTTTTACCAGATTGGTGAATGGTTCCAGAATGCTGCGGTCACCCGGGTGAAAAGAAGTATTAAGGCCTTACTGGATATCAGACCCGACCAGGTAACCGCCATGCGAAACGGGAAAGCGGAAGTGATTTTACCTGCTGAAGTTCAATTGGAAGAGACCATCCAGATTAAATCGGGCGAGAAAGTGGCATTGGATGGTTTGTTGCTTTCTGAAAATGCTTCTTTCAATACAGCCGCCCTTACCGGTGAAAGTACACCTGCCACGAAATACAGGGGCGAATCAATTCTTGCCGGTATGATAAACCTGAACACTGTGGCAGAAGTAAAAGTGTCTGCACTGTTTAAGGACAGCAAACTGAGCAAAATTCTGGAAATGGTGCAGGATGCCACAGCCCGAAAATCACAGACACAGTTATTCATTTCACGATTTGCAAAGATATATACGCCCATCGTATTTTTCCTGGCTTTGGCAGTATGTTTCGTCCCTTACTTTTTTGTTACAGATTATGTTTTCAATACATGGTTCTACAGGGCCCTTGTATTTTTGGTTATCAGTTGTCCCTGTGCATTGGTCGTATCCATACCATTGGGTTATTTTGGAGGCATTGGCCTGGCATCAAAAAATGGAATACTTTTTAAAGGCGGAAACTTTCTGGATGTAATGACAAAGATTGATACCATTGTAATGGACAAAACAGGCACACTCACAAAAGGTGTTTTTGATGTTCAGCAGGTGGTACCAAACAATATCAGTAAAGAAGAGCTTATAAGGATTACATCCGCCCTGGAAAAACACTCAACGCATCCTATTGCGAAAGCCATAACAGAATTTGCAGGTAATATTAATGACGATATTAAGGTAGAAGGGGTTGAAGAAATATCAGGTCACGGATTAAAAGGCAAGATCAATGGCAAAACTGTACTGGCAGGCAACCTAAAACTATTAGAGAAATACAACATACAATATCCCCGAGAGATAGACAAGATAGTCGACACCATTGTAGTAATCGCCACAGATAATACTTATGCAGGCTATATCACTATCGCAGACGAGATTAAAGACGATTCGGCGCAGGCAATTAAAGAAATGCATGGTCTGAAGATTAAAACAGTCATGTTATCGGGCGACAAGCAAACAGTAGTTGACCAGGTCGCAAAAACGCTGGGAATAGATGAAGCCTATGGCGACCTTTTGCCGGAAGCCAAAGTGGAGAAAGTACAGAAATTAAAAGACGAAGGCAGAAGACTGGCCTTTGTGGGGGATGGGGTAAATGATGCACCGGTAATTGCCCTGGCAGATGCCGGCATTGCCATGGGTGGTTTAGGTAGTGATGCGACCATTGAAACGGCAGACGTAGTCATTCAGAACGACCAGCCTTCAAGGATTGTGTCAGCAATAAAAATAGGCAAGATCACCAGAAACATTGTCTGGCAGAATATAACGCTGGCGATGTTGGTAAAAGTTTTTGTGCTAATTCTTGGAGCGGGTGGCATTGCCACTCTATGGGAAGCAGTCATTGCAGATGTAGGCGTAGCCATATTGGCCATATTAAATGCAGTGAGAATACAAAAGACAAAGGTCTGACGAACTGTTATTTTCCTACAAAATAAGAATATGGTGTCTGTGGAAAAGCAATTGATTGTTTCGCAGTCATTAATGGTTTATTTTATTTCCATGCTGATAAAGCGGGAACAATCCTGGCTTTCGCTCCTTGTGGAACAAGTTCTACGGTGACGGGAATTTGCTTATTGGCCGGAAGTTTGCATTCAAATCCAATCCTCACCGTTCCCGGATTTGGTGCATCATAGTCATGCCCGCCAACGGTGGACCATATCTTCATTGTCACCTCTGCAGGCGCTGTCACGGTAAGGGTTAAACGCTTGCCATTCTTCGTCAGCTCAGCCGTGTTTTTACCGGTGATCTTTACGTCGGCCGGAGTGAGCATCGTCCAGCGTAGTGTGGACGCTGCATCGGCCTGCAATTCATCTTTAATAACAACCCAGCTTTTGTCAACAAGCGCCACGCCTCGAAAGGCAGTTGAAAGCTGCCCCTTGTACACGGTCTGCAGGTCCATGATGCCGGACATAAAGCCAGGATCTGAAGAGAATTTTACAATCGGGGCATAGCCGGTTACCCTTTGTAAAGAATCGTTTATGGTAAGCGTATTGTGCACGTAATTGTTATATCGAAAGATCTGCCAGCGCACCGCATTCTGGCCGTTGGCAAAGATGGACAAGCCTTTTGACTCCAGTGATTCATATTCCTGCATCCCGAAATCCATCGCCCAGCGCACGCCATCGGCCTCCATAATAAAGGAGCCAATATCCATGTGAGCATGGTTTACCGAAGCAGATCCGCCTTTGATGGCGACATAGATGCCGAGTGAATCCGTCCATGAGCTGCGCATCATCGCAACCGGACTTTTTCCATGTCCGATCCAGGTGAGCTCTTTGGGAGGCGCAATCTTCCCGAGGCTTATTCCCCCACTCCAGATCAGCACAGAAGGTAACAGCCGGTTGCGGGTAAAACTTTTGGGATTAGCTGTCATGAGCCTGGCTCTTTCCACCCAAAGAATGGAGGGATCATTTAACTTGTTGGCAAACCAGAACATCGGAGTCTGCAGTTCGGAGCCCGTTCCCGCATCAGAATAATTGAATGCATTTCCGGAGGGTCCCGTCATATTCTCCATATAGGAAGCGGTTTTCAGGAAGCCCGGGCTGGCAGAAAGTCCAAAATCTTTACCAAACAATTTCTCTATGGCGCTGATGAACATTACATTAAAACCCGTTCCATAACCCCAGTAGCTATAGCCTTCAGGATATGCGCCATCAGGAGCGAAATCATCCATAGGCAACTGAATACTCTTAATCGCGCGGTTTATAAGTTGTTTGGAAAGTTCGGGCTGATCTTCGTACACAGCGATCGCACCATAGGTTATGCCGGCGTTACACACCTGGTTCCAGTTATTGCTCACGGTTAGCCAGCTGTTGTATTTTTTATCCATCGAAGGCTGGAGACCTTTCTGGATAATGGCTTCTTTTATTTTGTTTCTCGAATCAGCGGAGAGACCGTTGTACAGCCAGTCGTAGCCAATGGCAACCGCCATCGTCATTTCAGCGACATCAAGAAAGTGAGAAGGATTCCAGTCACTAAAGGCAGCGATGGCAAGCATTTCCTTTTCCCCTCTTTGCAGATATTTCTGGTCGTTGGTTAACCGGTATGCATAAGAAAGCATGAAGATCCGGCGCAGGCCCTCACGTGATTTATCCAGCAGTCTTCTTCCGATCTGTATGCGCTCGATAGGCGGTTTCGTAATGATGTCGTCACATTCTGTGAAGATGGCCTGTTGCACTTTTGTCCAGGTTGCATCACTGGCCACTGTTTTTTTGATCAGGTTCTCTTCGCCGTGCTTCATCAGGATACGTGGATGAGAGGGCAGTTTAAAGTCCGTACCGATATAATCGGTTTGCGCAGAAACCTCTTGTGCAAAAAGAAAACAACAGGCAATAAATAAGTATTTCATATGGGCATTTTAAAAACTACAAGAGTTCGTCAATTCGTTTGAACTGATAGCCTTTGGCTTTTAATGTTTCAATTAATTCCGGTAATTTAAGATAGAATTTATCCTTGCGGCGCGGATCGGTACCTATGTGTACAAGCAGAATAAAACCATTCAAAGTTTTCTGTATTTCATAATCGTTAATTGATTGAAGAATTGTACCGCTACTAATATATGCCTTGCCCATTTCCGGCCAGGTGTAATCAGCATTACTCCTGGTGCCAGGTGAGTAATTAACAAGCGTCAGCCCCATCTCCCGGCTCCATGCAGCGATACTGTCGTTATACCATTCATAGGGCGGAAGAAAATAAGGCGCTTTATCTATCCCGAATTTATTCAGCTCACGATAGGAGGCTGCGAGATCTTTTCTAAACTCCTCATGAGTGACAAGCAGGCTGTCGCGTTTCGTCCAGTCAGCATACAATAAATGTTTGTCTGAATGTGAACCGAGATAATGTCCCTCATTTTTCAATTTTTTAATCAGTGGTTTGAAGGCTTTGTTTCTATAAAAATTCCCGGTAAGAAAAAATGAAGCCTTTATCTTTTCTTTTAGTAATGATGAAGCAATAAATTCACCACCGTCGGCAAATTCATCCCCGGTAAATACCAAAGAGATTTCTTTCCCCGAACGGTCCCCGCGCGTTATTGCGCCATGATCCACGGTGAATGCATTTTTCTTGCGATGGGGGGATTCGGCTTCCTTTTCAGCCAGCAAATAAATCAGGGAAGCCGTTCCATCCATGGTCGGCTCGTTGGTACTGTAATCGCCGGCATCGTCATGATACACGACGAAGTCCGATTGAAATTCTGCGTATTGATCTGCGTGCAACAGTTGTAAACCACGGAGACTGCGGAAAATACTGCCATAAACAGGTCCGTCCACCAGCGCGCCGTCA
>JBDTEB010000412.1:0-5013 GCA_039922795.1 Chitinophagaceae bacterium | reverse complement strand
CTTCGATGAAGTATCCAGAGACACCTCACAGTCTATGTACGCGGCGGTCGTCAACTCAAATATTCAGCCGATCATTGCGGCTTTTGACATCAATGCATACACCAAAGATTCTTCCGGTTATGTGATTGAAATGACCAACTACCTGAACAGCGACAATGATGTGCTCAATTTTGCACCCAATCAGAAGTCGTCCTTCCAGATCGGCGGCATGCAGCCAGACAAATCGTATATCCAGAACGTTCGAAGCTTCCCCATGAACGTCGAAATTAAAACAGTAAAAACCTATTCACGCGGTGGCGGTTGTAGTCCGTTCGGTGGCGCAATACCGGGACTGGGTGGAGCTTCTGCCGGTGCACTCTACACAATGGAGATCAACAGCTCCATGGTAATGTTGCCCTCAAAACCAATGCAGGTGCGTTATGCAGACAATCGCATCGGCTATTTCACCCGCAGGTACACCGATTTCGATGCCAATCCTCAGGGAGTTAAACAAGCAGAAGTGATCGTACGCTGGAGACTCGAGCCAAAAGATGCCGACATGGAAAAATACAAACGCGGCGAACTCGTTGAACCAAAGAAACAGATCGTATATTTCATCGATCCCGCTACGCCCAAAAAATGGGTTCCCTACCTCATCCAGGGCGTAAACGACTGGCAGGTGGCTTTTGAGAAAGCTGGTTTTAAAAACGCCATCGTCGCCAAAGTCGCCCCCACCTACAAGGAAGACAGTACCTGGAGCATAGAGGACGCGCGTTACTCTGCCATTGTGTACAAACCCTCAGACATAGAAAATGCCAGCGGGCCGAACGTGAACGATCCACGCACCGGCGAAATTCTGGAGAGCCATATCAACTGGTACCATAACGTGATGCAACTATTGCGCAACTGGTACTTTGTACAAGCAGCCGCAATCGATCCCAGGGCCCGAACGCTGCACTTCAGCGACTCATTGATGGGGCAGCTGATTCGCTTCGTATCGTCTCACGAAGTGGGTCACACGCTTGGTCTTCAACATAATTTTGGATCAAGCTCCACCGTTCCGGTTGAAAACCTCCGCAACAAGGCCTGGGTTGAAGCAAACGGCCATACTCCTTCGATCATGGACTACGCCCGCTTTAACTACGTTGCTCAGCCCGAAGACCATATCACTGCAAAAGGTATTTACCCTCGCATTGGCGATTACGACAAATGGGCGATCGAATGGGGATACAAATTACTGCCGGAAGCAAAAAATGCTGAAGCGGAAGTACCTATCCTGAGCAAAATTGCCACAGAGCGACTGGTGAACAGGAGACTGTTTTTTGGCAGCGGACAGGATGATCCACATTCCCAAAGTGAAGATCTTGGCGACAATGCCATGAAGGCTTCAGCCTATGGCATAAAAAATCTCAAACGCATCCTGCCAAATCTTCTGGCCTGGACCTATGTGGCGAATGAAGATTATACCAACCTCAATAATATGTACATCCAGATCGCCGGTCAGTTCGGCAGATATATGGGTCATGTGTCGAAGAATATCGGCGGCATATATGAAACGGATAAAACAGTTGACCAAAAAGGACACGTGTATGATTTTGTGCCGAAAGCAACGCAGCAGGAAGCCATGAAATTTTTGAACGACCAGCTGTTTGTTACCCCAAAATGGATGCTGGATCAGAAGATTGCCGAACTTACCGGTACGAACCTGATGAGTCTGCTGTCAATCAGGCAGGATGCCGTGATGAATACGCTCACCAGTAACAATGTGTTTTCAAGATTACTGAGAGCAGAGGCAGCACTGGGTTCAAAGGCTTACACAGTCAGTGACCTGACCAACGACCTGAAAAAGTCCGTCTGGAGCGAATTATACACGCGTAAGCCAATCGACATGTATCGCCGTAATCTGCAGAAATCGTTTGTTGACAAGTTTGCGGCTATCCTCAATCCACCGGTCGGAGCCATCGGAAACCCACTTCTCTTCGTTTTGAATTTTGGTCCGGCCTTCGACGCAAAACGGTCGGATATAATCTCTATAGCAAAGGGAACATTACGATCGCTGAAGTCAGATATCAATGCGGCTCTGCCGGGAGTCTCTGACCGCACCACAAGGTTTCACCTGGAAGATGTGGTTGACAGGATTAACCAGGCTTTAAAAATTGATTCGAAATAATAACCGGTTTTTATAATGTATCGCCCCGTTGCTTATGCAGCGGGGCTTTTTTTTATCCTTATTCGTAGCGCAATGCCTGGATGGGATTTAGTCTTGAGGCCTTCAAAGCCGGATAAATTCCAGCGCCCAGTCCTACCAGGGAACAAATGAAGATGCCCATAAATACCCAGAGCCATGGAATTACAAATCCCGTCTTCATCAGCAGGCTCACCGAATTTCCCAGCAATATACCCACCAGTATTCCGAAGAGTGCGCCGAGCAGGCTGATAATGATGGATTCAAAAAGAAACTGTTGCTTCACGCTGGCGGCTTTGCCGCCAATTGCTTTTATAAGGCCTATCTCTTTGGTTCTTTCCGTTACTGCTACGAGCATAATATTCATGAGGGCGATCGCGGCTCCCATAAGAGTAATAAAACCGATTACAAGTGCGGCTCCGGTCAGCAGGCTCAAATTTTTAAGCAGCAGTTCGACGATGCTGTCACTTCTGTCAATCATAAAATTGTCTTCTTCCGTTGTTCCCACTTTCCGGATAGATCTGAAAACGCCCTCACCTTCGCCCAGCGCGGCTTCGAGGAGCTTTACATCCGCAACCTTTACACCGATGGTAAACGATGAATTGGGATTGCTGTTAAAGAACCTGCGTGCCGAGTTATATGACGTAAGTACCATCTCATCCCGGCTTCTGCCCAGGGTGGCACCCTTGGCCCCCAAAACGGCAATAACCCTGAATGAAATATTGTTGATCCGCACGATCTGATCAACGATGCGATCGGAGTTCTCCCCAAAAAGCTTTACAGCAACGTCTTTACCAAGCAGACAGACATTACGCCCCGTGGAAATATCGAGTGCATTCAGATTGCGGCCGGCTTCGATGTCGTAGGCATTCAGATCAACATAATTTTCATCTCCTCCTGTTACATAGATGGTCGGGTTGGTCTTTTTATTGTCTCCCGTCACGATCGCATTATTTGTTCCGTTTATGGAGATACTAACCGTCGCCGGGAAGTCGTAAGCGGCTTTAAAAGCTTCAGCCTGGTATTTGGTAATCGGTTTGTTTGAGTTGGAAACTTTTTTCTTGCGCTGCCCCTTCATGATTTTCTTGGTGTCGTTCCCGAAACGCATCTGAAACGCAGGCCTGTAGCGGATGCTGAACCCGTTTGCGCCCATGGCAGAGAAGCTTTCTGTGAACTTTTGCGTCATGGCTTCGATGGCCGTCCGGATCCCGATCAAAGATGCGATGCCCAGCGCAATAATGGCTACGGTGATGCCGGTACGAAGCTTGTTTCCCCGAACGGTACGCAAAGAAAGGATGAAAGTATCCAGGATCTTCATGGGATGAATGTAAGTAATTCCAGGGAGAAGAGGTTATAAGCTATCCGCCCCAGGATATGTTCGAATGTAGATGACAGGCACATGTTGATTAACAATTGGAAATCGCTGCCGATAGAAAACTAAACTGTACACTTGATCAAGACTTATCCGCCAGCTTTTAAAAATACAGCTTCGTAAACAAGATTTGCGGATACACGCCAAGCAATATAATCGCCGCTGCAATTACAACCAGCCCAACTTTGAAACCGGTACTTACATTGATTACCTGTTTGGCTCCGTCTTTAAAGTACATGGCCTGGATCACACGGAAATAGTAGTACACACTGATGGCAGCGCAGATCACTGCGAAAATTACCAGCCAGAGATAGTGCCCGCTTTTTACTGCGGAGGCCAGCATATAAAATTTGGCAGTAAATCCTGCAGTCAGCGGGATCCCGGCGAGAGAGAGCAGAAATATGGTATTCGTGGCAGCAAGTAAAGGTTCGTGTTTGCCCAGCCCGTTAAAACCTTCAAACGTATAATCTTTCATCCTGATCAGAATGGCGAAGATACCGATCGTTGCCAGGCAGTAAGCGGCACTGTACAGCAGCAAACCTTCGCGGGCAAGATCATTATAACTGAACAAAGCAAAGAACATAAACCCGGCTTGTGCAATACTCGAATAAGCCAGCATCCTTTTTACACTCTGTTGGAAAACAGCGGTAACGTTACCAATGAACAGCGTAGATGCCGTAATTATTGCTACGAGCAAGGTCCATTTACCAGGCATCTGTCCGTAGGCCCCATCAAACAGATGCAGGAAAGCCACAAAAGCGGCAACCTTCACAATGGTGGCCATAAAAGACGTAAATACGGTAGGGGCTCCGTCATACACATCCGGCGTCCAGAAATGAAAGGGAGCTGCGGAAACCTTGAATGACATAGATATGAGCAACAACAAGAGTCCTGCGATAAGCAAAGGATTGAAACCGGGAATTATAGCAGTACCCAGATTTTCAATACTAAAACTTCCCCTTGCCCCGTAGATCAGGGCGATACCCATAAGCATAAGTCCGGTTGAAAACGCTCCCATCAGGAAATATTTCAAGGAAGCCTCGTTGCTCTTCAAATTTTTCTTATCGCTGCCGGTTAAGATGTAGAGAGGTATGGAGATGATCTCTATACCGATGAATAACATCAGGAGGGTATTGTAGCAGGATACGATACTTGCCCCGCATAGCACAAAAAATATCAGGGCAAGATGGTCGGAAGAATTCTTGCCGAGCGATTCAATATCCCTTCCGGAAAGAAGAAGATAAAGCAGTGTGGAACCAAAAATGATCGAATTAAATACGAGTCCGAAACTGGTCACTGTCAGCATCTGATGGGAGTCAAAGCGGATAAGATGGTAACCGTAGAGTTCTGCCAGGTTCGCGATGAGCAACACCAACAGTCCCACAATAGCGGTTACCCGTACTGTCGAACCCGATTTAAAGAATACTCCGCAGAACATCATGACGACACCCCAGACTGCAGAAAGAATAATTGCGCT
>JBDTEB010000411.1:0-5794 GCA_039922795.1 Chitinophagaceae bacterium | reverse complement strand
GTACTGCAATATCATGCGGGAGAGTAGGTAACTGCCATATTTATTAAATAGCCGCACAGCGTAAAGTTGTGCGGCTTTTTTTGTGCCCGCATTTTTATTGGGAAATGGCCCGTTTTCGCCCATGGCCCATGGTTGCCTGCCACATCAGGGCAAAAGCCAATCACAAATCGCCAATAGCTGTTGTCCATCAGCACAAAAGCCAATCACTGATGCCCGCCTGCCCCATCGGGGCAACCCATTTGTAGCAAAACCCGACACCCGGGTTATTCACCCGTAGAGTGAACCATTCACCTCCGATCGATTGAATTATCCTTACCATCCAAGTGTTCCCACATGCCTACAAATGCTACAAACGGGTAGCCCCATTGCGGCAAAAGGCAATTATTAATAAAAATATTGGCAAAATGAAAAAAGAGGTTTCATCACTGAATCCTCTTTTTTCTTATACCTTCTTAAAACGCTAACTGATATGAACTGCTATGAATCAATAGATGATCTTAGATTTTACGTCGCAGACCGATGCCCCGCTCAGTGGCGATGTAGTAATCTTAGATTAATCTCGCCTACGCATTGCGTCCAATACAATTTAAATCATCAAACGCTACCTCCAGCCTCTTGCTGAAACTTTCTTCAGCTTTTCTTAACCATACGCGTGGATCATAAAACTTTTTGTTCGGCTTCTGCGGCCCGTCGGGATTGCCCAGCTGGCCTTGCAGATAGGCCTCATTCTTACCATAAAAAGCATGTATACCCTCCCAGAAGGCCCACTGCAAATCAGTATCGATATTCATTTTTATCGCGCCATATCCTATCGCTTCCCTGATCTGGCTCTGCGGTGACCCGCTTCCACCGTGAAAAACAAAAAATACCGGCTTCGCACCAGTCTTTAATTCCTTTTCGATATAATCCTGGCTGTTCTTTAAAATTTCTGGCCTCAACTCAACATTTCCCGGACTGTACACTCCATGCACATTACCAAAAGCCGCAGCTATAGTAAATAAATCTCCAACCTTGCTAAGCTGGGTGTAAGAATAAGCGACATCTTCCGGCTGCGTGTACAGTTTTGAATTCTCAACACCGCTATTGTCAACACCGTCTTCCTCACCACCAGTTACCCCAAGCTCAATTTCTATGCTCATACCAAGAGGCTGCATTCTTTTAAAAAATTCAACAGAGGCATGAATATTTTCTTCAATCGGTTCTTCCGAAAGATCAAGCATATGAGAACTGAACAACGGGCGTCCCTTTTCTTTGAAAAAAATCTCGCCCTCATCTATTAGACCACTGATCCAAGGCAGCCACTTCTTTGACGCGTGATCAGTATGTAACACCACTGGTACTCCGTAATATTTAGCAACATTGTGTATGTGCAGGGCACCTGAAACACCACCAGAGATATTTCCCTGAAGATTGTCGTTTGGCATTCCTTTTCCAGCAATAAACTGGGCACCACCATTTGAAAATTGAATGATGATGGGAGAATTTACTTTCGCGGCCGTTTCGAGTGCCGCATTGATGGTATTCGTTCCTATCGTATTTACAGCAGGTAGCGCAAAATTATTTTCTTTTGCATCTGCGTATAAGGCTCTTAATTCGTCGCCGAAGAGTACCCCGGGTTGATACTTTTTCATTTGTTGATTTTTCTTTCTTTTAATTGATTATTCGACCGTCGCTAAGATACAGCAGTTTGCGGTTCCTCCAGACAATAATGGGTTCCGTCACAACTCATCAATCACCATATTTGCTCTGCATTTTTGGGATCATGGAAAGATTCTTTCTCAATACTTTCTTCAGATTTTCTTTCACGAGCTGACCCATATTTACACATCTCTCAAAAGTGTCAGGACCAGGATACAAAACAGCCAGCTCTTTTTTTAATTGTTCCAGCTTTTCAACAGTTGAGATATTATCCTTGGTCATCACATCAAGTAATTCCTTAACACGATATCTTGACGTCGTGAGCCTGAAAGCCATCAGCGTCCGTTCCTCTGTTTGATACTGCGCGATCGATTCACGGTTCAGGTGATCCAGCGTGAGTTTTACCAGCGGGTAATTTTCTTTGAAGTACTGTGGCAGGTAAAGATTTTTCTTTCCCTCGTATGACTGCTGGTCAAAATCGATCGCCCGAATCCGGTATTGAATGTCTTCTACGTCTGGTGTAATATCCACTACGAAATTATAACTCCTCATATCGCCAAGCAGGCGTACAAAACAGCGTTCGTTGAACTTCACAAACTCCTTTGCGAAGCGGATCTTGTTAGTGAGCGGATCATCCAGATAGGTACGGATGAAAACATCCCCGGGGATACCTGGAATATGCTCTTCAACAAGCGTATTATTATGCGTGAAAAAGGTGATCCGGTTCGGCGATAAAACATGTTCAAGCTCAAGTCCATATATTCTGGACGCATCGGCTATTTTAATATAATAGTAATCGTAGTTATCATTAAAGGTATTGACGATCCTGATCCTGAAAGGATTGGAATTTCCGAACGTACAATAGTCGATTCTTGAAACATCAAGGTGCTTGCTAAAACTCAGATCACCTTCTGTTTTAAGAATGGCGTAGATCTGCACAAGTCCTTCTCGGATGTAATTCCATTCCCGCATATCATACACAACGGTTTCCCAGAAAGTATCTCCCCCTTTTTTATCCTTTAATGCAATTGAATAGGTAAAACGAAGAAGGTCGCGATAGGAGACGGGAAGCGTAACCTCCCGGCCGTGATCTTTCAAATATTGGCGAAGGGTATCACTGACGGGAAACATGGGCTTTTTTCGCGATGGCTTGTCCATTTCGCGATCTTTCAGCGCATTCTCATTGTCGTAAAATTGCATACGATAAAAGGGTTTAATTCCCGAGGCTCTGGATCACATCATATTTGGTGACGATATGAAAATTGCCACTTTAATCTTTTGATAAAACGGCGCCGTTTTCTTTGTTGATCAGGGATTTAAGTCGTTCTACCGGAGTATCGAAGGCCACAAGCGGAAAGGGCGCCTCAATCACTTCCTGCACTTTCTGCTGTTTTATGTCTTCACCGTCGTGTAGCATTTTCTGAAATAAGCCACTCTCACTGATTGATCCCACCATGGTCCCTTTTTCAAACACGGGCATGCTTTCAATATTGTGACTTTTCATGAGGTCGATCACTTCGCTCACTGTCTGGCGAGATTCCACCATGATCAGGGGTTTGGCGGCCCTCCCGCTTACAATGTCCTTTAGGGTTTTCACGTCGAGGAATCCTCTTTCCATCATCCATTGATCATTGTAAACTTTACCCACGTAACGACTGCCGTGATCAGGAAAAATAATTACCACTATGTCCGAAGGTTTCAACCTGCTTTTTAATTGCAATAGGCCCTGGAAAGCGCTGCCACTGCTGTATCCTACAAAAATGCCCTCTTCCCTTGTAATCTTCCTTGCCATTACAGCACCGTCTTTATCGGTGACCTGTTCGAAATGATCAACCAGTGTCATATCGTAATTCATCGGCACGAAATCTTCCCCGAACCCTTCGCTGACATAAGGATGTACCTGGTGGTTATCAATTTCTCCGGTTTTGAAATATTTTGTGAGCAGGGAGCCGTACGGGTCAATGGCCCAGATCTGAACTAGAGGATTTTTTTCCTTCAAATAAGCCGCAGTACCGGTCAGCGTTCCACCAGTTCCGGTGGCAACCACAAGATGTGTGATCTTTCCGTCTGTTTGTTCCCAGATCTCCGGACCGGTCGATTCATAATGTGCCTGCCTGTTGGCAAGATTATCATATTGATTGCAATGAAATGAGTTCGGGACCTCTTTTGCCAGCCTCGCAGCAACCGAGTAATAACTACGCGCATCATCCGGCTCTACGTTTGTCGGACAAACAATCACTTCTGCGCCAAGAGCCTTAAGGATGTCGGCTTTCTCCTTCGACTGTTTATCAGTGGTAACGAAGATGCATTTATACCCTTTGACGATCGCTCCCAGAGCCAGTCCCATTCCCGTATTTCCCGAAGTGCCCTCGATAATTGTGCCTCCAGGTTTCAGCTTGCCCTCCGCTTCTGCCACTTCGATCATTTTTATTGCCATCCTGTCTTTGATGGAATTTCCGGGATTGAAATATTCAACTTTTGCGTACACTGTACAAGGGAAATCACGGGTGATCTTATTCAACCTGATCATTGGCGTATTGCCTAATGTACCCAGTATATTTTCTTTTACATTCATAATAATCGATTGCGATAAAGGTAAGCATTCATATGAAGCGCAAAACTTCTTGCCACTCATCGTACGATTTCGAGCATATGATTTCTGCTATGGGGCGCTGAACGCGGATGTTAATAAATACTTTGCCGGATACATAGGTGATCATTGTCAAAAACAAAATTTTTTCTCCAGGCTGAACATATAATTTTGCCCTTTCTTTATAACATTCAACGGTGGCTTTTATTATGGAAACACAGTACATCAACAGGATCAGCGCAACTCTTTCGCTTTCAGTAAACCAGGTCAAAAACGTTGCTCAACTGCATTCGGAAGGTTCTACAGTTCCGTTTATCTCGAGATACCGTAAAGAAGCAACCGGGAACATGGATGAGGTGCAGGTTAACAATGTTATCGAACAGATCGAATATTTTGAAGATCTGAAAAAAAGAAAGGAAACAGTACTTAAGACCATCGAAGCCGCGGGTAAACTGGATGATGCCCTGCGGTCGAGAATTGAGAATTGCTATGATACTACTACACTGGAAGACATCTATCTTCCTTATAAACCAAAAAGAAAAACAAGGGCGCTTGCCGCCATGGAGAAAGGTTTGGAAGGATTGGCCAATCTCATCTTTGACCAGCGATGTACTGATCCATCGGCAGAAGCAAATGCATTTCTAAATGCCGAAGTTGCCGACATAAACGCGGCACTACAGGGAGCCAGAGATATTATTGCTGAACGGGTAGCGGAAAATGAAGAGGCCAGGAATTTGGTGAGAACTGCTTTTGACAAGGAAGCCAGGCTTTATTCGAAAGTAATCAACGGCAAAAAAGATACAGAAGAAGCCCAGAAGTTCAGGGATTATTTTGAGTGGGAAGAGCCACTGGCGAGCTGTCCGTCTCACCGCTTGCTTGCCATCCGCCGGGGAGAAAAAGAGGGATTTCTCAGCATGGATATCAGGATAGAAACCGAACCAGTTGTTGAAGGATTAAAAAAAATATTTATTAAAGCAAAAAGTAATTGCGGGGAAGAAATGATTTTGGCGATTGAAGATGCCTATGACAGGTTATTAAAGTCTTCGATCGAAAATGAATACCGGTTGATCAGTAAATCGGGCGCGGATGAGGACGCGATAAAAGTGTTTGCGGAAAATCTCAAACAATTATTACTCTCCTCGCCATTAGGCTCAAAACGCATACTGGCTCTGGATCCTGGCTTCCGCTCAGGTTGTAAACTGGTTTGCCTGGATGAACAGGGAGGCCTGGTTTATAATACCAATATCTATCCGCATCCCCCTCAGCAGCATATTGCCGAATCGATCGGCACTTTAAAAGACCTTGTGGAGAAATACAACATCGAAGCCATCGGCATTGGAAATGGTACTGCGGGAAGGGAAACCGAATCCCTGATCAGGAGCATTGATTTTGGAAGAAAAATAAATATCTACCAGGTAAACGAAAGCGGCGCTTCGATCTATTCTGCTTCGCAGGTGGCACGTGATGAATTTCCAGATCAGGATGTAACCGTTCGTGGCGCCGTGAGCATTGGCAGGCGGCTGCTCGATCCATTGAGTGAACTGGTCAAGATCGATGCCAAATCAA
>JBDTEB010000410.1:0-2852 GCA_039922795.1 Chitinophagaceae bacterium | reverse complement strand
ATTGTTTGTCCGCCATATCCTTGCAGATATGAAATCGATATCGGGTAAGTTCCAGCAGCCAGTTGAATGCCTGCTGTGCGTGATTGTTCACCATGTAAACCATCATTATTGACCATTATAACATTGTTGTTGGCTTTATCGGCAACAACAAATTTGCTTCCATCATCAGAATATGTTTCGAAGGTATAATAACCAGCGGCCGGTACAGTGATGCTACCGCTCCACTGAATGGCGTAATAGCTATCCCGGCCTCTCACACTAAGATCAACATTGGCAACGTTTCCCTTTTTCACTTTCTGCAAAGAACTGAAGTCAGGTATTCCAGACCAGTTACCTTCTACGTACTCATAATAAAGGTTACCGGAGGTGTTTGCCGGGGGTGTGGTTGGCTGTGTTACCGGCGGTGCGGGCGGTGGGGGGGTAGTTGTGTTGGAAGGGAAAAATAATGCGTCAGGAATTCTCTGACGGCTGATACCTGTATTGGAAGAATAATATACTTCCATGGCTTGTCCTCCACCCCCTTGAAAATAACCGATTGCAATCGGATAAGTGCCCACCGGGAGGTGAATGGATGATTTTCTTGATTGAACTCCGTGCAAACCATCATTATCAACAGTCAGGGTCTGACCGTTGTTTTTATTGGCAAGCACGAATTTGCTTCCGTCATCAGAAATTGTCTCGAAAGTGTAATCACCTTCAGTTGTTATATAAACATTACCGGTCCACAAGAGACTGTAGTTTGTTTCCCTTGTTCTAACCGAGATGTCAACATTGTTTGAATTGCCTGATTTCACAGATGTTACGTTGCCATAATTTGGGAGGGCAGAGAATGCGCCTTCATAAACAAAGTAGCTCAGCTGGGCCTGGGAGACGAGATTGAAGAGAAGCGCTGAAACAAGTGTGAGTAACGAAATTTTCATAATCTAAACTTGAATTTAATTTTCCTGAATGCTTACTATTTAACTGTTGATATTAAACTAATTGACTGATAAACAAAGTGTTGTGAATATTTCCGACAAAGCATAAAAAGCCCGTCAGATGAATTCATCTCAAAAAAATGTAATGGTTTCTTCTTTTTCTTTAAGTTCTGTGGAAGTCTAGGCCTGCACGTTGTTGCTTTTTGATCTTCTCCGCATCGACTGGTAGAAATCTGCCATAGGTAAGGTTAGGTTGTGGCAATGATTGATTTCTCCTTCGACATTTCCTGATCGTCTACGGGACGATCGGGCTTTCATATTTGGTACGGTTTTTTATCAAAAACAACATCCTCATGCTCCAATTACTATACCAAAGACGGTGTTTTCACCCCAATTATTGTTGACTGCCGTCAATAAATGTAGTTTCGACAATCATTTTGGGTGATATCTTGTGATGCTGCCAAAAACTTTGGCACCAGATTCATCGTTTTCTGAATTTGCAGACCAATATTTTAAATCCTTCAATTCTTCCATACATATTAACAAAATATTAATATGAGGGATATTTTCCCCAAATTCAAATGGAAAAGTTCTTTTTGTTTGAGCCGAGAAAATGGCATCGAAGAGGGAGGCAGGTAAAAACCATTACTTCGCAAAAATATTTTTTAAATATTTATTGGATATGGATGAGCAGTAAAAACTTAGGTTGAACGAATGCTAAAAAAAGAATCAATTGGAAATTGATTAAGAAAGTTGCCCGACCTGGATTCGAACCAAGACAAACAGTACCAAAAACTGTCGTACTACCATTATACTATCAGGCAATTCTTTTAAAGCGTTGGCAAAAGTAACAAGACTAAAAAATAGTTCCAAATCAATTTCATGAATGTGGAAAGCTATTGTCGATCATTTGACTCTTTGAGTGATTTTACCAGGTCAAGAGCCTCTGAAACAACATCGCACATAATGGTTATCAGCGAGCCAGGCTTGGCATTGTTGTAAGCATACATGATTGCTTCCTGTTCTTTGAGAATGATTTTAACCGGAATATCTTTTTGTTTGCCTTCGTTAATGCCCTCAACCAACAGATCTACAATATTTTCTGCTGTTCTTCCCCTGAGGTGACGATCCTGCCGGATGATAATCTCATCGAAAAACCTGGCAGAAATATTTCCAAGTTCGCGGATGTCTTCATCTCGCCTGTCGCCAGTTCCGCTGATGATCCCAATCTTTGGGGACCCCTCCATTTTCTGTACAAATTCTCCCAATAGATTTAGCCCCGCAGGATTGTGCGCGAAGTCTACCAGAAACTGGAAATTTTTAAATTGAAACAGGTTAAGCCTGCCCGGCGTTTGAGTGGAAGAAGGAATAAATGAATGAAGGGCGAGTTTGATATCTTCAATTTTTACATTTCGGTACAGATAAGTTGCCAACACAGCAGGAAGCGTATTCATAATATTATGCAGCGCTTTGCCGCCGTAAGTAAGCGGAATTTCCGAGACCTTTTCAATCCTGATCTTCCAGGTGCCTTTCAGAATAGATACATACCCATTCTCGAATACAGCCGCATACCCCCCGTTTTCACAATGCGATTTGATGCGGGGATTATTCTCATCCATACTAAACAACGCCACTTTGCAGTCAAGACCCTTCCGCATGGCATATACCAGGTCATCGTCGGCATTAAGGATGGCAAAACCTGCAGGAAAAACGGTTTCGGGCACTATTGCTTTCACTTTGGCCATCTGTTCGAGGCTCTCAATACCACCAAGACCAAGATGGTCCGAGGAGACGTTGGTGACAATCGCCACATCGCAATGCTGGAAACCCAGCCCTGACCGAAGTATGCCGCCTCTGGCACATTCCAGTACAGCAAAATCCACCGTAGGATCCTTGAGCACAAACTGCGCGCTTTGCGGACCTGTACAATCTCCT
>JBDTEB010000409.1:0-3025 GCA_039922795.1 Chitinophagaceae bacterium | reverse complement strand
GTAATTTGATGATCTCGCCCTCAACTCTTTGTCAACACATCATCCAGATTCATCATTGCGTTCGCTACAACAACCAGCGCAGCAAACCTCGCCGGATCTCCCGAACTTTTATCTGCATTAATTTCCTTCGTCGCTTTCCCGTCCTTACGGTAATGTTGAAAGGCCCGATCATATAATTTCACCAGCGCCTGAAGCTTTTCTGCCGGAATCTCTTTGTAAACCATCAGGCTGTACCCTTTTCTGATTTCCGCTTCTGCGCCTGTCCCTGCTTCCCGGATCATGCGCGTGGCAAAATTTCGCGACATGTCGAGGTAGGCAGAATCATTCAGCGTCACCAGGGCCTGCAATGGGGTATTTGTTCTTATCCTTCTTGCCGAGCATACTTCCCTTGACGTTGCGTCGAAAGAGATCATGGAAGGATAGGATGCTGTTCTTTTCCAAAAAGTGTACACGGCGCGGCGATATTGCTGACTGTCGCTGCTCATCTTCCACACCAGGCCGTTATAAGGAGACAACCAGACGCCTTTCGGCTGATAGGGAAATACGCTGGCTCCGTACATTTCATTTTTGTAAGATCCGCTAAAGCATAACGCTTGATCGCGAACCTGTTCTGCGCTTAACCGTACCCGTGGGCCACGTGCATAGAATTTATTATAAAGATCTTTTTCTTTCAACTCGTCCGAGACTTTTGAATCCTGCTGGTAAGTGGCGCTGGTAACCATTTTCTTCAACAGCGTTTTAATGCTCCAGTTATCCTCGTTCATAAATTGCCAGGCCAGGTGATCCAGCAACTCACGATGCGTTGGCGGAAGTCCCTGTGTCCCCATGTCTTCCAGCGTTTCTGCAATTCCATTACCAAAAACCTGTTCCCACAAGCGGTTAACCAGGGTTCTTGCCACTAGAGGATTTTTCTTATCTGTCAGCCAGAGCGCCATGCCCATCCTGTTTTTCGGCGCATTCTTCGGCATCGCTGCGCTTAATACCCTGGGCACTCCGGGTGTCACTGCCTCGCCCTTGACCAGCCAGTTGCCTCTCTCAAAAACATTGGTTTGCCGGTGCATGGTCGCGGGATTATCCATCATGATCGGTGTGGTGGGAAGTCCTTTATTCAGGATCTTCATATATGATTCGAGGATTTGAGTGTAACCCGCTGCCGTAGCGCCCGGGAACTTTGGTCCGAAACTAAACCAGTCGAACCGCAGCGCATTCTTTTCAGGGAAAGCAAGGCTAGGATTATCATAACTCAGGTAGAGGTCGTGAACACCTGATTGTTTTGGGAATTCAATCCTCTTTACCAGGAAACCGCGCGTGGTATCCAGCGTCATACTGGTAAGCAGTTTTCCATTCAGACTGTCCAGATGAATTTTCAGTACGCCCTTCTTCTCGCTGGTGACATACCGGAAAATCAGTTGATCAGCATTCTCGATGGATACCTTTTTAAGTCTTGCCGAACCATGATTTCTGAAGGCCATCCACTTGGTATCACTCAATTCCCCATTAATAAATTTATCGCCGAGCAAAGAATTGATCGCCGGTTGCCATGTTTTCGCCATTTTATGAATAGCCTCTGCGTCGGCTTTGGTAGCATTGCGGTTAACCCATAACGTTATGCTGTCCAGCGCGCGATCCGTACTGTCGTCGAAATGCCTTAACAACGGATAATCCGAAAAAGTGTCTTCATCACGGGTATCATTAAAATAGGCCATGAAGCTATAATATTCTTCGTGCCTGAAAGGGTCGTAGGGGTGACTGTGGCATTGCACACAGGCGAAGGTGGTACCCATGATGGCTTCCCAGGTGGTGTTAACCCTGTCCAGTACGGCAGCGGTTCTAAACTCTTCATTGTCGGTTCCGCCCTCATCATTGGTCATTGTGTTCCGTTGGAATGCTGTGGCGATAAGTTGAGCATCCGTCGGGTTGGGAAGCAGATCGCCCGCAATCTGTTCGATGAGGAATTTATTATAGGGCTTATCTGAATTAAATGATTTTATGAGCCAGTCCCGGTAGCGCCAGATGCTGCGGCTGTCGTCTCTTTCATAGCCTTTTGTATCTGCATATCGTGCGAGATCCATCCACATGGAGGCCCAGCGTTCGCCGAAACCGGTTGAAGCAAGCAGGGAATCGACGAGTATTCCGTAAGCGTTCGGACTGGTATTTTTAAGATAGGATTCAGCAAGTTTTGCGGGTGCGGGTAAACCGGTAAGGTCGAGTGAAACCCTTCTTACCAAGGTGGCCTTATCCGCGGTTGGTGACGGATCGAGTTTCTCTTCATCGAGTTTTTGCTGGATGAATTTGTCAATATCATTTTTCACCCAGTCATTGCTAATATCGGGGACCTCAACTGGTTTCAAAGGAACATAGGCCCAGTGCTCACCCCATTTTGCACCCTGCCTGACCCATTCGGTGAGGATTTTTTTATCTTCCTGGCTCAGGGGTTCATGGTGGTAGGGCATTCTTTCTTCCGGATCTTTCAGGGAAAGCCGCCTGATCATTTCACTTCCATCCGGATCGCCGGGAATAATTGCGGGTTTGCCTGATTCTGTATTAGCCAGCGCATCTTCGCGAAAAAGGAGACTGAATCCAGCTTTCGCTTTCACACCGCCATGGCAGGTAATACAGTTTTTATTAATCACGGGCTTAACCTGGCTACTGAAATCAATCACCTGACGGTGTATTGAACAGCCATAGTAGATGCCCGCAGGCAGAGCAATCACAAGTAAGGCGAGAAGAGTATTTTTATACCTGGATATATTCATACGGCGGCTTTAAAGATACTAAAAAGGCAAAAGCCATTATCTTAGAATTCGTTTTTATATTTTTTAGGGGTTCGGAATACGTTGATTAGTTGGGCGGGCCATGCGTTAGCCCCCGATCAGGGATACGCCGATTGGTTGCGTCCGCCCGGTGCGTCCGCGCCATCAGGGATACGCCGATTGTTTGTGGCGGGCCTTGCGTCCGCGCCATCAGGGAAAGGTCGATTGTTTGTGGCGGGCCTTGCGTTCGCCGTATCAGGGAAACGTCGATT
>JBDTEB010000408.1:0-11249 GCA_039922795.1 Chitinophagaceae bacterium | reverse complement strand
AAATATGATAAAATGGACATTCCAATAAGTATTCTGCCCATTCAGCCAAGTTCACCACATGACCTTGAAATTGCTCTAGCTAAAGGCAATACAGAACTCGCAGAAAAAGATAGCGAAAAGGAAAAACGCGAATTAGCCTTAAGAAGTGCAAATTATGCACGGAGTCTTATCGAAGCCAGTCGTGATCCTCTCTTTACAATCAGTCCTGAAGGGAAGATAACTGATATGAACAATGCGTCGATTGAAATCATCGGTGTAACTCGCGAAAAACTGCTTGGCACTAATTTCTTTGACTATTTTACCGATCCTGGTATGGCCCGTGAGGCGTATCAACGGGTGTTTTCCAATGGGTTTGTTACAGACTATCCACTCACTATCAGAGATCACAAGTTAACCGATGTATTGTTTAATGGATCGGTATATAAAGACGAGCAAGGTGTAGTGTTAGGCGTCGTAATTGTCGCCAGGGATGTAACCGTGCAGAAGCAAATAAAAAAGAACCTGGAGGATAGCTTAAGGGAAATCTCCGATTATAAATATGCACTTGATGAGTCATCTATTGTTTCGATAACGGATCATAATGGAATTATTAAATACGTCAATGAAAATTTCTGTAACATCTCAAAATACACCTATGAAGAATTGATTGGGAAAGATCATCGGATCTTCAATTCAGGGTTTCATACAAAGGAGCTTATGGCTAGTTTGTGGGGAACGATTGTCGCCGGGAAAATTTGGAAAGGTGAACTTCAAAATAAAGCCAAAGATGGTACAATATTCTGGGTAGATACTACTATCGTGCCTTTTCTAGATGATCTTGGAAACCCGTATCAGCATATTGTTATAGGAACTGATATTACGCAACAAAAACAGATAGAAGAGGAACTTACAAAAGCAAAGATGATCGCCGAGCAGGCCACCTCTATTGCCCGCGAAGCACAGTTCAAAGCAGAGAGTGCCACAGAAACAGCAAACAATGCCATGCGGTCGAAACAACAGTTTTTGTCAAACATGAGCCATGAGATCCGAACGCCTATGAATGCTATAATCGGATTTACCAAGGTTGTTCTTAACACAGCATTGTCGTCAAAACAGACAGAGTATATGACCGCGATAAAAACAAGCGGCGATTCTTTGATTGTGCTTATCAATGATATTCTTGATCTGGCAAAAGTAGAAGCAGGAAAAATGACCTTTGAAAGTATTCCATTCAAATTGTCGGTTTCCATTTCGGCTATGCTTCATCTTTTTGAAACAAAAATTCAGGAAAAGAATTTATTGTTAATCAAAGAGTATGACACGGAAATTCCCGAAGTCCTGATTGGAGATCCCGTAAGACTGCACCAGATCATTCTCAACCTTGTTAGTAATGCCGTCAAGTTTACAAATACCGGTGAGATAACGGTAGGCGCTCGCCGGGTGACAGAAAATGACGAGGAAGTGACCGTGGAGTTTTTTGTCAGGGATACGGGCATTGGAATCAATCCAGCTAAACTAGAGCGCATTTTTGAAAACTTTCAGCAAGCGTCAAGTGGCACGGCCAGAGTATTTGGTGGTACTGGTTTAGGCCTTGCCATTGTGAAACAACTGGTAGAATTACAGGGTGGAAACGTTTCTGTGGTGAGCGAACCGGGGAAAGGCTCTGCCTTTCGTTTTGTTTTAAGTTTTCAAAAAACAGATGCCGATGGTGAATCGGTCGACAATGAAATGGAGCTGGATCCCGAAATGAAAAATTTAAAAGTGCTTGTAGTGGAAGACATGGCGCTTAACCAGTTGCTGATGAAGACCCTGCTCGACGATTTCGGATTTGAATCAGACATTGCCTCTAACGGGAAAATCGCTATTGACAAATTACAGAATGGAACGTATGAAATTGTACTGATGGATCTTCAAATGCCCGAAATGAATGGGTTTGATGCAACCTGGCATATCAGGAATGTCATGGGCTCTGATATTCCAATAATTGCCCTGACAGCCGATGTGACTACGGTTGATGTGGCTAAATGTAAGACTGTAGGTATGAACGATTATATTGCCAAGCCGGTGGACGAACGCATATTATACAGCAAGATAATTAACCAGCTTAAAAAAAGTGCTGTTGTACAACAGTCGGTTTCGCCAGAGCCTCTTGTCAGATACATCGATCTGGACTATTTAAATCAGCGTACGAAATCCAATCCCGCGCTGATGATGGAGATGATTTCTCTTTATCTTGAACAGACTCCTCCGTTAATCAATATCATAAAACGAAGCTTTCAGGAACAAAACTGGCAATCATTATATTCAGCCGTACATAAAATTATCCCGTCATTTTCTATAATGGGGATACATGCAGATCACGAATCCATCGCGAAAAAGGTGCAGGACTATGCTGCGAATCAACAGCTGACCAGCAATATAGCGGAAATGGTTTCGCAGCTTGAAAATATCTGTCTGCAGGCTTGCAATGAATTGCAGGCAGAGCTTCAGCGATTGAAAAACCTGAAAGCTTGAAGGAACAAAATCCATTGAAATATTTCTTGTTTCCCCGATCCGAGGTTTCTAAATTCTTTCGGCATCTCCTTTCATGTGCAATCGGCACATGACGCATCAGCAATTTATCCACGAATGCTAATCAATCAGTTTTATCTTACGGGCATGGTCGATTGCTTCTTCGTTAATGGAAAAAAAACAGGTGAACACATTGAGTGAGTCAAGGCCAGAGAGTATTTCTCGCGTATGCTGTTCATTTCTATTGTCTATATTTCTTATATAAACAGCGAATACTCGTGTGGGATAATTTTTGGCAAGTGAAGAATAGATCTCGGGATCTTTCTGTGAGTTATCTCCCAGCAACACAAAGTGCTGTTTGGGAAAGGTCTCCAGGATTCTTGTGGCCCTCCGTAATTTATTGTCTTTTTCAGACTGTCCCGTTTTAAAAAGCTGAAACCATCTCTTTAAATGATTAAGGATAAAGCTTCCTTTTGGTAAGCCATTGTGCTCGAAAAAGTCCACAAGATCGTTGTATAAATTCCACTCACTATTGGAAATGTAAAAGAATGGATTGGGGCTGGCGGCAACTGTATGGGCTTTTGCAAACAATTGGTAATTTTGAACAACCTCATTAAAGGTCTTCCTGGTGTGCGGGTTTTTAGTAAATAGCAACTGCAGTTTTTTGCGCGTATTTCCAGAATGAGATATCAGGATGGTATCGTCGATATCAGAAATAAATCCATATTGCGTAGAACTTGGTACATCTATTTCTCCCAATCCGGTACCTGATATTTCTCCGTTTTCATCGAGGCAGTTCACCACAACCTGATGCCATCCTGCCTCAACCGCAGTTTCAGATTGCCATTCAAATGAAAAGAAACCATCGTTTTCTGTAACAGACCTGATAATTTGGCCCCTCCAATCAAGTTGAACCCCGATGCCTGCCACAGGTTTTACGAGAAAAAGTCGCAATAAGTGCCGGATATTAACAAACATATTCGTGGAATAATTCTCGCGGAAGGGCAGGTTGTTTTTAAAAACATGACCAAAAATGATCATGTTATGCGCATGCCCATAGCCCTTGTACACTGCCACTCTCAGGTTGTCCTTTTTCGATCGTTCATTCATTGCTTCCGTAAAGGTATCGATTCAGGATCATGTCTTTTTATGACAGATATTGCAGCATGAAGTTCTTTTTTGTGATTAATAAGGGCTCTGGCCGATACAGGAATAACTGGCAGTCTTTCCTGAAGGAATATTTTGCCCGCTCAATACATGAGTTTACCGCTTTCGAACTTGAATTTAGTTGTGCAACCGATCCGGTTAAACAAATGATAGCGACCTATAAGCCTCAGCGTGTGGTGGCGATCGGAGGGGATGGAACCGTTAAATTGTTAGCTGGATTGTTGCTTTACACCGGAATACCCTTAGGGATACTACCAGCAGGTTCTGCCAATGGCCTGGCAAAGGAATTAAAGATACCTGAAGATGCGGCCGCGGCACTTGACGTGATCATAAATGGATCCATACAAACGATACACGTGATTCAGCTCAATAAGGAATATTGTATCCATCTCAGTGATATCGGGTTGAACGCGTTAATGATCAGGGTATTTGACAATGGAATGAAACGTGGTAAAATGGGTTACCTGATGGCGGCTTTAAAAGTTATATTCAGATATAACAGGATGAACGTCGATATTCAGCTTAATGATAAAGTCATGAGCGTATCTGCCGTTATGATCGTCATTGCAAATGCTACCAGGTATGGAACAGGCGCTTTAATCAATCCCATCGGAAAGTTGACTGATGATCTGTTTGAAGTAGTAGTGATCAAACAAATCTCCTTTAAGGAAATAGATAAAATGATGGTGTCGCATATTTCGTTCGATCCTGCAAAAACCGAAGTTTTACAAACCAGTTCACTAACTATTTATGCAAAAAGAAAAGTTCATCTACAGGTAGACGGTGAGTACCTGGGTAAAGTATCAGACATTCATGCGAAAATATTACCCGGTGCGCTTCAAATTATCGTTCCTTAAACTCCTGAAAATTCTTTGCTGAAAGAGACCGTTGAAGTATTGATGGCAATCCTTTGTAGAAAGAAACCTTGCATGTATGTATTACCGGTGTTTTTTATTTAAATCGCTCCACGAAATCAATAATATCATCCTGCATCATTTCCGTGTCTCCCTGCATCGGACGGTGGCCGGAATGGGGATAGATAATCAATTTCTTAAATGCCGATCCCAATTGTTTCTGCGCGTCCAATCCTAATGATGGTGGTACTGTAAAATCATATTTTCCCCATAACAGCAATGAGGGGATGGTGATTTTGTTCATCTGCGGAGAGTAATTAATTTTCTGCAGGCTCTCCACAAAATTACTTCCGGCTGAAGTGTAATAGATCTTGAAATAGTTTACCAGCAGACTGAAAGGATCTTCGGGGGAGAAGATTTGTGTGCCCGATTTGTCGTCGGCCACTCCCATATACCCTTCGGCGTGCTGAGCATATTCCTCGATTTGTGTGCTGGCATTGAAAGACTTCCGCGGGTTATGCGTTTTACAATACTGCACGATCTCCTGCCATTGAGTTACATTGTTTCCTTTGGCAATTTCCGAACTACCGGTGTCGATCAGGGCCTTTTTCGAATCGGAATTGGTGAGCGGATAATTATGTGCGCCGTCGATCTCGATCCATCCCTTCAGATCGTTCTGATTTTGTCCATCTACGAGATAGCCCGCCGCGAGTAAACCGCCGAAGCTGTGGGCATAAAGAAAGATGCTGGCTTTCGGGTAGCGGTAGCCGATCACTTTCACCACCGATTTCAGGTCACCGATCATTTGTGGCAAGGTGAGGTTGCTGAAATTGTTATTGCCTGCAGAAGCACCGGCATTGCGCTGATCCCAGAAAGCGAGTGCATATTTTTCTTTCAGTCGGGCCGTCTGATAATTATTGTAATTGTACGAACCGTCACCCGGACCGCCATGCACGACAAGGATGATCACCTTTGAGGCGCTGTTTCCCTGCACCCACACCGGCATATCAGCGCCGTTGCCGGTAACCCAGAAAATATCGTTCGCACTGGTGGATAGGGCCGGCACCTGTTTTTTGCAGGCTGTGAGTAAAATAAGGAGGCTTAAGATCGTTACTTTCATCTGACCATCCTTTTTCCTGTTTCTAATTTGATACCTGCTTGCAGGGAGAGATGCGGTTTGATAAAACTGTCAAAAGGATATTGAAACCATACAGATGGTTTTACTTCGAGAGTGATCAATTTTGATGCCCGGAAGTCAAATGCAGACGAGAGATGGGTGGTCGCGTAAAATCTCCCATATAACTTTTTCTCCGTTACATTTCCCGTAGCATTTACATCGTACACCTTTCCATCGTAAAACGTTCTCATCAGGCCGAGACTCACGATAGTCTCGTAGAAGAATGACTGGCTTCTGTAATGTCTCGCTCCATAGCCTGGCATCAGAAGAAGGCCGGTGTAATTGAAGGGATATCTGTAAAAGCCGGCTTCAACAGCCAGGAATCTGTCTTTCCGCCTGATGAAGCTTTTCCCTGGTATGCGGGATTTGACGATCGTCCGGAAAGGCCAGGAAATACCTGTAATCACTCCAAAGCTTTGCGGGAAATCGTAAAGCAGGGAAGCCTGCGCGAACACGGGTCTTAAACGCACGGGATCCTGGGCTTTGATGTGAGTACTGACGAGCAAAAAGATCAGGACGGCCAGCGAATGTTTTATTGTATCCCTCATGTTCGTCTGCCTGTATTTGCTGCAATGATAAAGCCACATTGGCAACAGTTGCCGTATGAAACGATTGGAGCCGAGTAAATAAAATATAACCAGGTACTGGAATACAAGTCCAAAAGTGTTACCGCATTTTAAGAAAAAAAGTAAGTTTATGCAGGCGCGATTACTTTTGTTCTGGAGCAATACCAGCCAACAAAACTACCCCAGATCAACATATTAAAAACCAACGGCATGATAATGCCCATCACTTCAAAACCGTTAAACATAGGTTTTGATAACATGGCATTAACTCCTGTCCACAACCACAATGTAGGAAGAAGGCCAAACAACAAGCCTTTCAGCGGCGTGGGATTTTTAACCAGCAAGGCAAATAATATTCCCCATATACCACCACCTGCGATAACAAATAACAACCCTGCTATTAATGGATCTGATGGGCTGTCGCTATGTGTCATCCCGCGGTACATCCCTATAAATCCGGGTTCGCCAAGTCCTGCAGCTTTCATGATATACATGATGATACCTAAGATAATTGCACCAATACATCCTGCAATAAATCCTGTTTTAACTGATGCCTTCATGAGCTGATTGTTTTAATATATTCTAAATATAGTGCTTCCGTGTTGTAGTAAACATTTAACTTGACGGGTAGCTCTCACTGAATAAAACATACAATTTGACTAAAAACCATTCAGACGTTATTATCATAGGTGCCGGATCTGGCGGATTAAGCGTTGGATTATTCCTCGCAAAAGTTGGATTAAAGGTAACTATGATTGTAAAAAACGATAGAGAGGTTGGAGGGGAATGTTTGAATGATGGCTGTGTGCCGAGCAAGGCGCTGATCCATGTTGCCCGAATAATGCAGGCGGCGAGGGAGGCCCAATCTTTTGGTATTTCTTTAAGCGGCAAACCGGATATTAAAAAAGCCATAGAGTATGTTTATGCCCGCCAGGATATTATACGGAAACATGAAAATGCCGACTGGTTAACTGCGCAGGGGATACAAGTTGTATCGGGTGAGGCAAGCTTTGCGGGAAAGCATGAAGTAACCGTTAAAGGAGAAATTTTTGGCGCAAAGAAGATCATCATTGCTACCGGTTCCAAACCGCGTAAACTTAAAACAGATGGCGTTAAACAGGTGAGGTATTTCGACAATGAAAATATTTTTCATATTGACCAGCTTCCCGGAAAGTTGCTGGTTGTTGGCGCGGGACCGATAGGCATTGAAATGGCGCAGGCCATGCAAAGGCTTGGCAGCGAAGTGACCGTTATTCAGCAGGGCAGCGGCATTTTGTCTCATGATGATAAAACGATCACCGGTATTCTGTTGCAACGCCTGCAGGACGAAGGCATCACCTTCCATTTTGAAGTGAATCTGCAAAAGTTTTTATCAGCGACTGATGCACTGTTAGAGAAAAAGAATGGAGAGACTTTCATTCTTTCGTTTGACGCCATATTTGTTGGAACCGGGAGAGAATTGATACTGGAACCATTACATCTCGAAAAGGCTGGCATAGAAGTAAAAGATCATAAAATTATCGTTGATAATAAATTACGGAGCACGAATAAAGATGTGATGGTCTGTGGTGATATTGCCGGCGATTTACAATTCTCTCATGCCGCTGAACTTCATGGAAGAATTATTTTAAACAATCTTTTCTCGCCACTGAACAAAAAACTGAACAATGACCAGATGTCGTGGGTCACGTTTACCGATCCGGAAGTAGCCACCTTTGGATTAAATGAAAAGCAATTGACAGAACGAGGGGTAAAGTTTGAGAAACTGGAAAAAGATTTTAGTGACGACGACAGGGCGGTGACGGATAATTTCCGATACGCCAAAACCATGCTTTACATCAGCAAAGGCGGCTTCCTACACAAGGAACGCATCCTGGGGGGTACAATGGTGGCGCCCAATGCAGGAGAACTAATCCAGGAATTGATATTGGCCAATACAGCCGGGCTATCCATCAATAGCCTCTTTAATAAAATATATCCCTATCCGGTTGCTGCAAGAATAAATCAACAGGTTATTGTAACTCACAAGGAGAAGATGATAACATCAGGGATGAAAAAGCTATTAAAAGTCGCCTTTAAATTGTTTGGCTCATGAGTTTGTGGGAAGCCTTTACAGACTGGTTTTTAAGTTTGGGTGACAAGTATCATGTCAATCCCTACATTTTCGGGGGCATTTACGTGGGAGCGATTCCGTTCTTCTTTCTTTGTCTGAGCTGGACAATCAGACGCGCAAAAAAGAAAAAGTCCATTGTGCTTCCGGCCTTACTTACGGGCTTATGTTTTATCTCTGCTTACTTATATCTCTTAATAGCCGGTAAAAATATTCCAGCATGGGTGTATGGTTTCATTGGTGTAATGGTTGCTTACAGCATCTTTTCTACGGTAAGAAAAGTAAAAGCCGGGACAAAGAAGCAATGAAGGGCCCGGTAATTCGAATGAATAAGATAGTTGCGTTATATTAGTGCTGCATATCAACGCAAAGATTCATGCCATCAAATAAAAAATTCAATCTCGCCAATACCCTGAAAGTGCTTGCCGTGCTGTTTGTGGTAGTCGTTTCATTCCGGTTCCGGCAAAAGGAAAGCAACACCCTCACATTGTCAAAAGGCGTTCACATCATTCTGGTCGGCAACAATCTCGGATCACGGATGATGAACTATGGTCATTTTGAAACGGAGATGAATTTGAGGTATCCGGATAGTCAGCTCTACATTCGTAATATGTGCGACGGTGGAAACACCCCGGGCTTCCGGCCGCACTCGGGCCGCGTGTCGCCTTGGGCATTCCCGGGCGCCGAAAAATTTCAAACAGAAAACGCTCACCCTTCCGACAGCCAGGGCTTTTATGAAACGCCCGACGAGTGGACCAGCCGCCACAAGGCAGACATCATCATCGCGTTCTTTGGGTTCAATGAATCTTTTGAAGGAAAGCAGGGCCTGGACAATTACAAGGCCGAACTCGATGCATTTATCAAACACACGCTTAGTCAGAAATACAACGGAACAACGGCGCCACAGCTCGCGATTGTTTCTCCCATAGCATTTGAAAATCTTTCGGCCAGTCGGGACCTGCCAGATGGCAAAAAAGAAAATACCAATCTTGCCCTTTACTCCAAGGCGATGAAAGAAGTTGCAGCAAAAAATAAGGTGCTGTTTGTCGATGCATTCACTCCGACAAAAGAGTGGTTTGAGAAAAGTAAAACGCCGCTCACCATCGATGGATCTCAACTCACGGATACCGGATATTCAAAATTTGCTGTTTTACTTGGTAACGAAATATTCGGGAAAACCACGGTGGGTACAGAAGCCAATCGTGCGCTGGTTCATGCAGCCGTGATAGAAAAAAACTTCATGTGGCACAATGATCTTAAAATTCCCAACGGCGTACATGTATATGGCCGAAGGTTTGAACCGTTTGGTCCGGATAATTATCCGGCTGAGCTGGCTAAGACAAGACAGATGACCGCCATCAGGGACACGGCCATCTGGAAAGCCGCAAAAGGAGAGACCATGGATCTTGTGGCTGCAGACGCAAATACGAATGTGCTTCCACAGGTTAAAACTAACTATAGTCCCGACAAAAACGGCAGCCTTGAATATCTCTATGGTGATGCGGCGCTCGCGAAACTCAAAGTGGCACCAGGTTACAAAATAGAATTGTTTGCTTCTGAACAGGAATTCCCCGATCTGGCAAAGCCAACGCAGATGTCATTTGATAACAAGGGTCGCTTGTGGATCACGACCATGCCGACCTACCCTGCCTGGAAGCCAGGTGATCCAAAGCCAAATGACAAGATCATTATCCTGGAAGATACCAATGGCGATGGCAAGGCGGATAAACAAACCGTTTTTGCCGACCACCTGTACCTCCCCGTTGGTTTCGAACTTGCTCCTGAAGGTGTTTATGTGTCGCAGGGTACCAACTTCGTTCTGTTGAAAGATACCAATGGCGATGGCAACGCCGATACCAAAGAAATTCTGCTCAGTGGTTTTGACGATCACGACACCCATCATTGCCATCATGCCTTTACGGTAGATCCTTCCGGTGCCATTTACATGGGTGAAGGAATATTCCTGCACACGAACGTTGAAACTTCCTATGGACCCGTAAGAGCCACGAACGGCGGCTTCTACCGCTACAGCCCCCAACGCCACCAACTCGAAAGAACGGCCCAGATTTACGTTCCCAATCCCTGGGGCATCGCCTTTGACGACTGGGGAGAGAATTTCTTTGCGGAAACTTCAAGTCCACCCGTACGCTGGATGATGCCCAGTACCATCAAGTCAAGATATGGTGTTGAAAACCCGGTATCGGAAAATCTGGTAGAGAAAGCGCATATGGTGCGCCCGACATCCGGACTGGAATTTATATCAAGCCGTCATTTTCCCGACAATGTGCAGGGAGATTATATCATCAATAACACAATCGGTTTTCTAGGCACGAAACAACATACGCTGGTTGACGATGGCACAGGGTATAAAAGCAGGCACCGGCAGGATCTGCTGGTATCTGAAGACAAGAATTTTCGTCCCGTAGATATGGAGTTCGCACCAGATGGTTCCTTATATATTATCGACTGGCAGAATATCCTCATTGGCCACATGCAACACAATGCACGTGACCCACTGCGCGACCATGAAAAGGGCAGGATCTACCGGATCACCTATCCTTCGCGCCCCTTGGTAACGCCGGCAAAGATTGATGGCGCCAGCATCGATGTATTACTGGATAATTTGAAACTGCCGGAATACCGCAGCCGTTACCGTACCCGGCGTGAATTGCGCGGACGTGAGGCCAATGATGTGCTTGCTCATCTTGGCAGTTGGGTGTTGAAACTGGATAAGAATGATAAAGCCTATGAGCATAATTTGCTTGAAGCACTCTGGGTGAGCTGGGGCCTTGACAGGGTGGATCAGCCGTTACTCAGGCAGTTGCTGAAGGCAAAGGACTATCGGGCACGCGCAGCCGCAGTTCGGGTGCTCCGCTATAACGGCC
>JBDTEB010000407.1:0-5817 GCA_039922795.1 Chitinophagaceae bacterium | reverse complement strand
ACTGCTTTTCCTGCGCTCTTTTGTCGTTCATTTCATAAGACTTTACAAATTCAATGCGTGGCATAATAGCGCCGTATTCATCTAATAATGATATGCCGATTTTTGAGGGAGTAATTGCTTTTATGATGTCATTTGTTCTTACGCCGGTTAGATACTGCACCTGGAATATTAACTCGCTCTGGTTTTTGTGGGCCCGATCGTGGAGGAAGTAATAATCGGTAAACAGGCTGTAGGAATTGGCGTCTATCACCTCCTTCGCCTTATCAGCAGCCAGCGTGAAATACGCTGCTCCCTTGTTTAAAGGTTGTCCTGCCATCGTCAGGTATACACTGGCGAGCAGTGATTTAACCGCACCCAGCGAAACTTTGCCTTTTCGATCGGTTGCCGGTAAGCCTGATATTTCCGCCTCTTTTAAATCACTTACAATCTGTTCATACACTTTCTCTTTTGGTGAGCGAACAGGATATAAGTCCGGACTGGCAAAATTAATCGCTTCAGTTATCAACGGTATGTCGCCATATAATCTTACCAGGTAGAAATAATATAAGGCACGCAGAAAATAAGCCTCACCACGCAGCGATTTCTTCGTTTGTTCATTCATGTTAATTGCCGGAATACGATTAATGGCCACGTTTGCGTTTGCGATACCATTATAGAAGCCTACCCACACCGTCTTGAAAACCGGTTCAATGGAAGAATTGTTGTGACGAATTAGCCCGTTGTTGTACAAACTCTGGCCGAGAGAGGTGGCGTGACCCACAGGAAATTCGATGGACTGCCACGGCGATTCACCATAATTGGCGTTTGCTGAAGTGAAAAGTTGCAATGTCGGATAGATTCCATTTACTGCGGCCTGTGCCTGTGCCTCTGTTACAAAATAATTTTCCAGTGTGAGCGCTGATAGATTCTGCTCGTCAAGAAATTCTTTCTTGCAACCTGTTCCAGCCAGAGCAAGGAGCAAGACAAGTGCTATTCGTTGAAGATGATTGTTATACCGTATCATGACTATCGTTTTGCGTATTTACGTTAAAAATTTACATTCAAACCAACCATTACAGTTCTTGGCTTCGGATATTCGTAGTAAGTAAATCCCTGTGAAAAGGAGAACTCTTCATAGGTAGTCACTTCCGGGTCATACCCGAAATATTTAGTCCTTAAAAAGAAGTTTTGCGCGGAAGCATAGACTCGGAGATTATTCAAACCGCATTTTGAGGCCATTGATTTGGGAAGCGTATATCCCAGCACGATATTCTTGCCGCGGATGAAAGAGCCGTCGGAAACTTTACGGCTGTCCATGTAATAGTTATATCCTGCCGCCGTAGGCCTTACCTGCTCCAGCACCGCGCCCTGGTTTTCAGGTGTCCATGCATTAAGGACGGTGGCGAAACTGTTTGCCAGTCCCTGTCTTGCCTCTCCAGAGTTCCTTGCCTGGTTGAAAACATCATTGCCCCCCGTGTATTGAATTTCAACAATGAAATCGAGATTTTTGTACCTGAGGCTGTTGGAAAAGGTGCCATAAAAATCAGGGATACCTTTGCCAATCACCGTCCGATCAGGGCCGTTAATCACCCCGTCATTGTTGCGGTCTTTAATCTTCAGGTCGCCTGGTTTCTGACCAAAGCCCGCCGCCTTTGCCACATCTGCCGTGCCCCAGACCCCATCACGAACGTAACCAAAAAAAGATCCTGCAGATTCACCCACTCGCAATATTAACCCTTCCTTGGTTCCATAGAGGATGTCTTCGTTGTTGACACCGAGGGCAGTGATCCTGTTTTTAAGACTGGAGAAATTGAAACTGGTTGACCAGTTAAAATTCGACTGAACAATGTTCATGGTGTTGAGTGAAAATTCGAAGCCTTTATTTTCCATACTTCCAATGTTGCGGGTAACGATGGTGTATCCGCTGGTGGCAGGAACAGGGGCATCATACAAAAGATCATGCGTTTTTTTGACAAAGTAATCCGCCTCAATGCTTATCCTGTTTTTGAATAATCCAATGTCCACACCAAGATCCAGCTGGGAGGTTTTCTCCCACTGTAGTTCTGGATTCGCCAAACGACCAATGGCAGAACCGGACGCTCTCACGCCGCCGAAGATGTATGCATTCGTGCTGAGGTTGGCCTGCGACTTGTAAGACCCGATCTCGGAATTTCCCGTAAGGCCATAACTGGCTCTTACCTTCATGTTGGAAACAAGATTGCTGTGGAGCAGGAATTCCTCATTGGACAGACGCCAGGCCAGGGCCGCCGAAGGGAAGAATGCGAATTTATTATTTGTACCAAACCGGGATGATCCATCTGCACGACCCGTCGCGGTTAGCAGGTACTTGTCTTTAAAACTGTAATTTACCCTCCCGAAATAGGACTGCATCTGGTAGGCACCGGTTGAGGAAGCAGGAGCCAGGGGAGTGGCGCCTGCTCCCAAATTGTTGTAGGAATAATAATCGTCAGGCATCACGCTGGTTACGGCTACCCAATTTAAACTGTTGCTCTTTTGCACTTCTGTGCCGAGCAGTAAGCCCAGGGAATGTTCTTCTCCGAATTTTGTAGTATAATTTATCCTGTTGGACCACTGCCAGAACTTCGCTTCGCTGCTGGTGATCCTTGAGTAGTTTTTGCCTAGTCCGCCCTGCAGGTCTGACTTCGTGCTTTTAAAATATGGGTTCACATTGTTAGCCATATTTACTCCCAGGGTAGAAGTAAACTCCAGGCCCTTTATGATCTTCAGGTTGGCGTAAGCATTACCTCCAAATACGTTAGAATTATACAACAGGTTGTTTTCGTATATCTGCGAAAGCGGATTGTCGCCTTTTTCCAAACCTTCGTAATCGCTTCGGTATCCATATGTGCCATCCTGGTATTTGTAAGGAATGAAGGTGACCATTTCAACCAATTGCCTGAGTGTATTATTAGATCCTACATTTTCATCGATCCTGCGCTCCTTGTTGTTTGCATAACTTAGATTGGCACCTACTTTAAGCCAGTCCTTCATCTGCTGATCGATGACAAGTCGTACATTATACCTTTTCTCATAACTCTCTTTGATGATGCCCTGCTCGTCAGCATAGCCGATAAATAATCCGTAGTTTGTTTGTGCATCACCCCCTGTAAACGAAATATTATGGTTTTGACTAATTGCCTTGCGTGTAGTTTCATTCTGCCAGTCAATATCGTAAATCGGCTGAGGAATTCCGCTGGCATCAAGGCTAAATAATTCCCTGTTCCCCAGCGTGTTTCCAACAACATACTTCTTGCGTTTTACAACCGGATCGACGTATTTTCCGGCGGCAAATCCCACCGGGTCGTATTTCGGGGCATTTTTGTATTGCAGTTCTTCGATGGATAAAAACTCTTTTGAATTCATCACATCGTATTTCCTGTCGGCGGGGAGCCAGCCAGCACTTATGTAATTATTATAGCTGACCTGTTTGGTGCCTTTCTTACCTCTCTTCGTACTTATGATGATTACACCATTCGTTCCCCGTGTTCCATAAATCGCTGTGGAGGACGCATCCTTTAACACATCGATGCTCTCGATATCATTGGGGTTCAGCGTTCCAATTCCGCTAGGCCAGATGATGCCGTCGACAACATATAAGGGGTCGTTCGCAGCATTTACCGAACTGTAACCACGGATGGCAATCGCAGTTCTTCCGCCCGGCCGTCCGGAATTGGTCGAAACGTTCACGCCGGCAATTCTTCCAGCCATCGACTGTTCAATATTTACCGACGGGCGTTCCGCCAGCTGACTTGCTTTTATACTTCCCACTGAACCTGTCAGGTCTGATCGTTTCTGTGTGCCGTAACCAACCACCACTACCTGATCAAGAGACGCCGAAGTTGGAACCATTTTTATCAGTAATGATAGCGTAACGTCTTCTTTCAGCTGATAGCCGGCAAGCGTTTGCGCTTCATACCCAACCGTAGAAAAAGTAAAAGTGTATGGGCCGCCGGATGGTATACGGCTAAAAGAAAAATTTCCTCCGCTATCCGTGCTTGTGCCCAGGGTGAAATTGGTTGTGGCATTTTTAAGCATAACTGAAACGCCTGGCACAGGATCACTGTCATTTGACTTGACCACTCCTTTGACCACGCTGCTCTTGTTTTGGGCATCTGCCTCAATGGGATGAACTAAAAAAAAATAACTGAGGAGGGCAAAAATGACGCCCGTTGAAAATTGAGGACTTTTCATATAGAAGCTGTTATATTTAGAAATATTCTTGGTTTTTATTTAATAGAACTGGAGCTGGTAATTGTGCGCACCCTTTCGTAATTTCCAGCAGTCCTACTTCTTCGATATAAAGTATTTATCTCCGCTCATTTCGACTTTAAGGTTATTGACCTCCGCTATTTCACTAATTATTTTGCTCAAGGAATCAGTTTTGCTAAACCTGCCAATAAAATAAAGTTTTCGAAAAGCATTTTTATCATAGAAAATCTCCGCGTCAAACATCACTTTCAATTGTTCGAATACCTGGGGGAGCGACTGGTTATTGAACATATACCAGGAGCCCTTGTCAAATCCTGTCAATAACGGATCCTCCAATGGTATTTCTGTTTGCATGCCCGGCGGATTGCGCTTGAATTTTCGCACCAGGGCGATGTCATTCTTCCTGAAATAAACAAATTCATCCATAGGCAGCAAGTGGTAGGGGCCTGGCAACTTAAGTTTTGCTTGCCCAGTGGACCTGACCACCACTTTGCCCTCGAATAATTTGACGGTAATTTTGTCATCTTTGGGGTAAGCCGTTACCAGGAACCTAGTACCCAAAGCGGTGGTACTGATATCCCCCGAAACAACCGTGAATGGGCGGGATTTGTCTTTCGCAATCTCGAAACTCGCCTTTCCGGTTAATAAGATCTCTCTTTTGTCTGCGGCAAAGGGATCGCAAAAAAGCACGTCGCTATTTGCTGAAAGTGTTACTACCGAGCCATCTTCCAATTGCACCGATCTACTTCTTAAGGTGCTATTGACCTCACGCCGCAGGTTTGCTTTCAGCACCTGTGATTCCTGTTTAAGGGCGGTTATGGGCGCCGGGTTGAGCGTTTTAGTTTTAACCCATGAGTTCCAGGAGAACAACACCACCAGGAGAACTGATGCAGCTACTGCTGTGAACGCAAACAGTTTGTACCCGCGGACTATGCGCCCTGGTGTTGATAAAACTTCCTTTTCCATCAAATGCTCAGGCTGTACCACTTTCAAAGAACCCAATACTTCCGGGTGGAGCCGGTCCTTCAATTTTTGCCATTCTATTTGTAGATTGATAAGTTCTGAAGATTGCTTGACATCAATGAATCGAATGGTCTCGCTCAGCTGATCAAGATAAAGCCTGTTTTTCTCATCCTTCTGAAGCCAATCCAGGACGAGCGCTGACTGCGCAGCATCTGATTCGCCCAGTATATATGATATTAATAAGTTGTCTGTATCCACTTATACTGTAGACGTACTTAAGAGATATTACCCCTACAAGTTGCCAAAAAAATTCCAGGCCAGCATAAAAAGAAATGCCATGGTCACTGCGAGAAAGTAAGATAAAATCGGCCTAAGCCTGGCCAATGCGCGGCTAATTTGCGTCTCCACCGTTTTTACCGAGATGCCAAGCCTTACTGAGATTTGCCGGTATCTGAGACCTTCGTATCTGCTGAGGGTGAAGACAGCACGCATTTGTGGAGGCATTTCGCCGACCACTTTGTCAACCTTGTTCATCAAGTCTTTGTAATCCAAATCATCATATCCGGAAGTAATGGGGCCATCGGGCAAATTGTGATGTACGAATCGTTCATGACGGATCTTTACCTGCTCATGGCGCAAGAGGTC
>JBDTEB010000406.1:0-5067 GCA_039922795.1 Chitinophagaceae bacterium | reverse complement strand
AAAGATTCGTATCAGCGTGATTGAATTTACTGCAGGCTTCAAGTGTGGGTTCATCGTTTTTTCGGCAAACAATCATGATTGCTCCCTGTGCCGGAGCGGGCAGCATCCAATTCAGGACGGTGCTGTTTTCGGGACGAACATTAATACGCTCAAGCCCCGCCTGGGCGAATATCGCGCCGTCCCACTCAGAAACTTTCAACTTTTGCAGCCTCGTGTTTACGTTGCCACGCAGGTTTACCAATTGGTGATGGGGAAACCTGTTCAGCCATTGGGCCTTTCTCCTGATGCTGCTGGTGGCGATGACAGAGATCTTTTCCTCTTCTGTTAAAAAATCTTCATTTATTCTGTAAACCAGCAGGTCACTGACGGGGCCCCTTTTCAGCACGGAAGCCTGCACAATGCCCATCGGAAGGCGGGTTGGCACATCTTTCATGGAATGAACGGCAATATCGATCCGGTTTTCTATCAGTGCGATGTCGAGGCTACGGGTGAAGATGCCCTGCACACCCATTTCGTATAGAGGTGTTTTGAGATCGATGTCTCCATCACTTTTTACAGCCACGAGCTGAGCCGGATGGCCATGCTGTTCCAGTAAATTTTTGACCTGTGTCGCTTGCCAGAGTGCAAGCTGACTCTCCCGGGTTCCTATGCGAATCACAGTGTTCATGGGCTAATTTCTACCAGCAGCGATAAAATCGTTTATGGCTTCAATATAATGACAGCCCTGCTGGTTTTTCATGCGCATCTTCATGGCCATCACGTTGATCACCTGCTGGATCTTCTCATCATGTTCCTCGCGGGTACTGAGTGCCAGCAAATTTTCCACCGGAGATTTAGCTATCGTGATCTGCTGCAGTTTTGATTTTACGGCTTTCAGAATGGGCACATGCCTGCGCATTTCGTTCCATTTGATAAACTCGCGGATATGAACTGAAATGATGTCTTTTGCTTTTGGCACCTCGAGCTCTCTTCTCTTAACGGTCTCATCTTTCATTTTTGAAAGTTCATCCACGTTCAGCAGTTGAACATTCGTAAGCAGTTTGCAGGAAGGATCGACATTATTCGGGATAGAAAGGTCAATAACCAGTTTGTGGGCATCACCCACCAGGTCACCAGGGGTGATGGTATAATTTTCGGCATTGGTAGCAACGACGATGATGTCTGCCAGGCCTATCTCCTCATGAATTCGTTCGAAGGGAGCGTATTTCAGTCCGAGATCACTGGCTAACAAAGCAGCCTTTTCTTCAGTGCGGTTAATCAGTGTAATATTTCGGGTACCGATATAATCAATAAGATTTTTGCAGGTGTTCCGGCCTATTTTGCCTGTACCGATAAGGAGGATCTTTTTGCCGGCAGCTTTTGGACAGAATTTTTTGATGCATTGAACAGCTGCAAAGGAGACTGACACTGTGCCACCGCTCAAAACAGTCTGGTTTTTAATCACTTTTGACGACTGTAGCACGGCACTTACCAGCCGGTCAAGATAGCAACCCAGTGAATTTTTCGACCTGGAAAACTGAACGGCCTGTTTGATCTGCCCGACAATTTCGTAATCGCCAAGTATCTGTGAATCTATTCCCGCAGCCACTTCAAAAAGGTGAGTGATTGCATCCATTCCTTTTTTTACGTAGCAGAGCTTCAGAAAAAGATCCTGATTGCCTGCAGTCTGTGAGCATAATAATCTGATAAGTTGGGAAGGATCATCCGTAACACCGAAGATCTCGGTACGATTACAGGTTGAAAGAACAAACACTTCTGAAATGCCATAGGAAGGCGCCAAACTCAGGAGATCGAGATATTGCTGACTACTAATGGCAAAATGTCCTCTTACCGCCGCATCACTCTTTTTGTAGTTGATCCCCGCAATATGAAACCTGGCTATGTCTTTCGTCGAATGCTCCTGCATGAATATTTCCTCGCATTGCAAAATTACTTCGCGCCCAGTCAATGCTGAAGAAGTTCAAGTCATTATAGTGTCATATTATTATCAAAACTTTGGCAAATGTTGAGATAATAGTCTGATCCATTGAACATTTCCATGTTATTGCAGTTAATTTTGCACTTTGAAACCGTTATTATGAAGAGAGGAATCGTTCTTATGAATCTTGGCTCACCGGATTCTACAGAGGTAAAGGATGTAAAAAAATACCTGATGCAATTCCTTATGGATAGCCGGGTGATCGACTATCCTTATATTTTCAGGGCCATACTGGTAGGAGGGATCATTGTTCCGACCAGGGCGGCGCGCTCGGCAGAAGCGTATAAAAGAGTTTGGACCGACCAAGGGTCACCACTTGTTGAGACCACCCGGCAGGTAAGAAATGCTTTACAGGAAGAGCTTTCGGATCCCGTTGAGATGGCCATGCGTTACGGGAATCCTTCGGTAGAAGCCGCTTTCAACTCCCTGATGAAAAATAATCCCGACCTGGAGGAAGTTCTGGCGATCCCGATGTATCCGCATTATGCCATGTCCAGTTACGAAACCGCTGTCGAATATGCGAAAGAGATACATGAAAAAAAGAAATTTCCTTTCAGATTGGATTTTGTAAAGCCTTTTTATAACAATCCCGAGTACCTGGAGGCGATGAAAGCCGTTATCGGGCCGTACATACAAAAGAATAACTACGATCATATCCTCTTCAGCTTCCACGGCATTCCGGAACGACACATCACCAAAGGAGATATCACTCACTCCCATTGTCTTAAAACCGACGATTGTTGTTTCACGCCATCTTCGGCGCATCTCTGTTGTTACCGACACCAGTGCCTGAATACTGCGAAGTCAATAGCAGATCAGCTGGGCATTCCCCCTGCAAAATACAGTCATTCCTTTCAGTCGAGATTGGGAAGGGAGCAATGGCTGACACCTTATACGGATTTTAGGCTGAGAGATTTCCCTGGCGAAGGGGTGAAAAAATTACTTATCCTTTGTCCGGCATTTGTAAGCGATTGCCTGGAGACCCTGGAAGAGATCGCCATGGAGGGAAGAGAAACCTTTATGCACGCAGGTGGTGAGGAGTTCACGATGATCCCTTGTATGAATACAAACCCGGTATGGATCTCAGCCCTGGCGAAATGGTCAAAGGATTACGCGCAAGGAAACACTGAGATGGTGCTTTCTTAAAAGCTTTCCCATGATATTATATGTAAAAGCTCTTCATATTGTTTTCGTGGTAACCTGGTTCAGCGGTTTATTCTATATCGTGAGGCTTTTTATTTATAATACTGAGGCAGGGGATAAGCCTGAGCCTGCTGCGGGCATCCTGAGAGAGCAGTTCTCTATCATGATAAAAAGGCTCTGGCTCGGGATTACCTGGCCTTCAGCAATTCTTACCCTAATATTTGGAACCTGGATGGGGCTGCTTTTCGGATATATGCCGGGGTGGCTTTGGGTCAAATTAAGCCTGGTGCTGCTTCTTTATGGATATCACTTCTCCATTCACAAAATTTATAAACAGCAGATGAAGGGCATTTTCCACTTTAGCTCTCAACAACTAAGGATCTGGAATGAGGCGGCAACTCTGTTTCTTTTATCAATCGTGATGGTGGTGGTGGTAAAACAGGCGCTGAGTATAGTTTGGGGAATCCTGGGATTGCTGGTTTTTGCCGCTATTCTAATGATTTCAATAAAAATATATAAACTCTCGAGGAAGGCATAAAAAATAAAAGGGGGTAAGAATACCCCCCTCATTAACCCCTAAACCCTAAACCGTAGAAAAAGGTTTCACATATATTGGAAATATATAATTAGCATTTTTATACTCACCTAAGTGATTAATGAAAGTGTTTCACAAATTATGCCAAAGCATTTCGCAGGGTGATGCCTGAAAATTCATTAAATCGAAAAGAACATCAATTTGATCTGGCAAGGTCTCGCATTCAGACCCATCATAAGGCCGGAATCGCCGAACCCAGTCCCCACTTCCCCTGCTGCGAAATTTAATTCTGTAACTTTGCACCCATTTTAAATAGGGCTTCGCCCCAAACCAGCGTCTACGCAGCATTTATGGGCTTAAAATATCAGGAATTTGCACAATTGAATCTTCCTTCCATAGAGCAGGAAATATTGGCAAGATGGAAGTCTGCCCGCGCTTTTGAAAAAAGTGTCGAGATCAGGGATGGATCAGTTCCATTTGTCTTTTTCGAAGGGCCACCAAGCGCGAATGGAATGCCTGGAATTCACCATGTTATATCACGTACTCTCAAAGATCTGGTCTGTCGATATAAAACTATGCAGGGCTTCCAGGTAAAACGAAAGGGCGGCTGGGATACTCACGGTTTGCCTGTCGAACTCGGCGTAGAAAAATTATTGGGCATCACAAAGGAAGACATCGGAAAGACAATATCGGTAGAGGACTACAATCAGCGATGCCGGGAAGAGGTTTTAAAGTACAAGGACAAATGGGATGAACTTACTGAAAAGATGGGTTATTGGGTTGATCTTGAGCATCCTTATGTTACCTTCCAAAATAACTATATCGAGTCCGTCTGGTGGTGCCTTAAAACTTTATATGAAAAGGGATTTCTTTACAAAAGCGTAAGCATCCAGCCATATTCTCCTGCAGCCGGAACAGGGTTGAGCTCTCACGAACTTAACCAGCCGGGAACCTATAAAGATGTAAAAGACACCTCTGTGGTAGCGATGTTCAAAGCCATCCACTCTGAACAATCATCGTTTCTCTTCGATGCAGTGAAAAATATTACTCAAGAAGGGGAAAAGGAGATATTTTTTCTCGCCTGGACTACAACCCCATGGACGCTTCCATCGAATCTGGGACTTACTGTGGGGCCAAATATAGAATACGCTTTGGTGCAAACGGTGAATCCGTACACCCATATCCCGGTCAATGTGGTTCTCGCCAAAGCTTTAATTCATAAATATTTCAAGCCTGAAGGAGAGGGACTGGAAGTAACTGGCGGCAACGATAAAATTTTGCCCTGGAAGATTCTTTCAGAATTCAAGGGTAGCCAGATCGAGGGTTGTCGTTATGAGCAATTGATGCCCTATGAGGCAAACACTGCGCAACTGTCCGGGGGAGATCCGTTTAAAATAATCACGGGGGATTT
>JBDTEB010000405.1:0-6731 GCA_039922795.1 Chitinophagaceae bacterium | reverse complement strand
TGTCCCATTTCCTTATCTTATCATGAGTAATGAAGCAGTAAAAGACCTCGATGGTTACGCTATCTCTGCGCAGAATTGTTACCAGCTATCTGCCGGTGCCTACACTGGGGAGGTTTCCGTTGATATGCTGTCATCCATTAATATTCCTTTTTGCCTTGTTGGGCATAGCGAAAGAAGACATTATTTCAATGAGACCAATCAGCAGCTGGCAGAAAAAGTTGTGCTGTTGCTTTCAAAAAATATCACACCCATCTTTTGCTGCGGTGAATCTCTGGAGACCCGGGAGGCGGGCGAGCAAGATGATTTTGTACACAACCAGTTGAAAGAGTCCCTGTTTAAATTGACTGAAGCCGAAGTTTCGAAACTAGTGATCGCCTACGAACCGATCTGGGCAATCGGAACCGGCAAAACTGCATCCACACAACAGGCCCAGGATATGCATGCGCACATACGAAAAATATTGGCTGATAAGTACGGCAGTGATATCGCAGATAAAATTTCCATCCTTTACGGAGGCAGCGTAAAAGCGGGCAATGCGAAGGAAATCTTCTCGCAACCCGATGTTGATGGCGGACTGGTTGGCGGTGCTTCCCTTGTGGCGAAAGATTTTATCGAAATTATCAAGGGGCTCGACCAGTAAAATGTGGTGTTGACCTGGTTGAACAAATGATCGCGGATCAGAGGCTTCCTGCCACGTCCGGTGAAATGCAGAGAAGCGATATATTCTTCATGAAAAGCAAAACCTACGGTGCATGCAGTTGAAAAGGGTTTTTGCCCGTAGCATCTTTTGGCGCAGTGCGTATTTCCTATCCGTACTGATCCTTAACCTTGGCATCGCGCGTTACTTTAATTCATCGGGAAGCGCATCGATCTACTTTCTCAGCACTGTTTATGCCCTGGTGCTGATGATTGCAGGGTTCAGTCTCGAATCGGGTATGGGATATTTTGCTGCGAAGAACAGTCAGCCCGTGCACCGGTTTTTGAACCTGTCTATTGCTTGGGTATTGGCTGTGTCACTGGCTACATTATTGTTTGTTCACATTTTCTCCGATCGTATTGCTGAAGGAAAATTTTCGGGGATACTCCTTTTATTTTCTGCCGTCTGTTATATAGCCGGAAACCTGCTAACGGCCTGTTGCTCCGCGCTTTTTTATGCTAGAAATAATTTTCATACGCCAAATCTTGTCGGTGTTGGTTGTAACCTGGCGGCAGTGATACTTTTGTTGTTAACGGGTGGAAAATTTAGTCTCGAAAATTATCTCTATTCCTACTTTTTGATATTTCTTGTCCAGGGGCTTATCATGGCAGTTGCTGTAAATAAACTCCTCATTACGAAATGGAAAATGGAAATGCCCGAACGGCGGGCATTAATTGATCTTTTAAAATATTCATTCACTGCATATTTTGCGAATATCCTATTCATGCTGGTATATCGCATCGATTACTGGTTTGTAGACCGGTATTGTACAAAAGAGGAATTGGGAAATTATATCCAGGTTTCCAAACTCAGCCAGATGCTGGTGCTAATTCCCTCATTTCTTGCCACAGCCGTTTTTCCGGCAGTGGCAGCGGGTAGAAAAGAAGAGGTTTTTCGGGGACTTGGTTTTCTTTCGCGCATAAGCCTGATCGTTATTGGAAGCGCATGCCTGGGAATCGGTGTTACCGGGAATTATATTTTCCCGTTCTTTTTCGGCAAGAGTTTCGATCTGATGACGCTGCCTTTTCTCTTGCTCATTCCTGGTATCCTGTCGCTCTCATCCCTTTATCCTCTGAGTGCTTATTATTCGGGAAAGAATATGGTGGGCGTGAACCTCAGGGGATGCCTGCTCGCGCTAACCTTCATCGTTGCCCTGGATTTTGTTATCGTACCCTGGCTCGGGATTGCAGGCGCGGCATTGGTCAGCAGTGCGGGATATTTACTTTTCCACGGGTATGTTTTATATATATTTAAAAAAGAATATCAAACAAGTATTTCTGAATTCTTTTTCATCAGGAAATCTGACTTTCTTTGGATAAAGAACACAGCGCTTAAATTAATGCATCGATGAGATGATCGCAGAAGGAAATAACATGTACACCGGCGATGAGTATCTTGGAAAGAATCCGGATTATCACCTTGAGGACGCGGGGTGGAAGGCCGGGCTGATACTTGGTATGATGAACAAAAACAAGGTATTTCCAAAAGGTATTGCAGACCTGGGGTGTGGTGCCGGCGGGGTTATTAAACAAATGGCCAGGGTAATGTCGTCGTCGGTTTGTTTTTACGGGTATGATATCTCTCCCAAAGCCATCGACCTTGCCCGCCAATCAGCCAACGAAAAAAACGTTCATTTTCAAACCGGTAATTATTTTGAGAATCCCCGACAGTCGGTCGATCTTATCCTGGTCATCGATCTTCTTGAACACCTCGATAATTTTTATCTTTTTTTGCGCGAACTTAAGCTCTGTGGAAGCAAGTGCATATTTCATATTCCTTTGGATCTCAGTGGCAGGTCAATATTAAAACCGCATATTCTCAAACAACAACGGGAATCTGTAGGGCATATTCATTATTTCTCGAGAGAAATGGTCTGGTGGCTGCTGGAAGATTGCGGGTTTGTGATCAGGGATTGGCGGTTCACCAAACCGGTTTCCGATGTTACAAACAGGCCAACTGTTATGCGCAGCATCAAGAAATTCCTCCGCAATATTTCTTTCCGCCTCAACCCGGATTTAAGCTCCAAGCTCTGGGGAGACTATTCCGTTCTCATCTTTGCAGAATGAAGCAGGCTAAACCCATATTGTGGCTCGCGAGCTGGTATCCTAACAAGTTTGGGCCTTTTGACGGTGACTTTGTACAAAGACATGCCATGGCTGTTTCCGCATTAAGACCGGTTGAGGTTTTAGTTGTAAGGAAAGGTGTCGCACCACAGATGGATGAGAAATTGAAGATAGAATCATCCACCCGGGCCGGCCTGACTGAAACCATTGGATACTACAAACCTTGGGAAACAGGGATCGGAATTTTAAACCGCTTGCTATCTTTTTTGCAGTACCTCCGGGTGTATCGCAAACTAATCAAAGAATTTATCAGCAGGGAAGGACTGCCTGACATTGTTCATGTTCATGTAACCATGCGGGCAGGACTTCTGGGTCTATGGCTGAGAAAAAAATACAATATTCCTTACGTCATTACAGAGCACTGGACCGGTTTTAGTACCCGCGCTGAGGATAATTTTTATCAACAAAACTGGTTGTTTCGAAAAACAGCGGTTGAAATTTTGAGAAATGCACAAATGATTTTGCCTGTTTGTAATTACCTCGCCGATGAGATGAAAAAAATAGTAATTGGGCCGGCATATGTTGTGATCGGCAATGTAGTAGACACTGGAATATTTCAGCCAGCGTCTGTCCCTGATGGTCCTATTCGTTTTTTTCACGCCTCTTCGTTAAACAAACAAAAAAATCCTGAAGCAATTTTGCGTGCTTTTGCAGTTGCCGGGTTGGCCACTACGGATTGGCGACTGGTGGTTGCAGGACCCGCTTCGCAGCTTCTAAAAAACTCAGGCATCAAGCTCGGGCTTGCTGATAAAATTACCTGGCTTGGGGAGATCAGTTATCATCAGGTCGCGGATAAAATGAAAAGCTCCGATCTCCTGATCATGTTCAGCAGATTTGAAAATTTGCCCTGTGTAATTGCTGAAGCGCTTTGTTGCGGATTGAAGGTGATCAGTAATCCGGTTGGAGGAATACCTGAAATGCTGAATGCAAGCAATGGCATACTGGTAAACAACGAAACGCAACTTGCAGCTGCAATTAAAAAATCCATTCTCGAGGGTCGTCCCCAGCTCAGGAAGGAAATTGCTGAAATAAGTTTTAGCAAGTACAACTATGCAAAAATTGCTGCGGCTTACGATGCCGTTTACCGAAATATTATGACTTGAGTTTTTCTACCAGCTTAATATATTCCTGCATGGCTTCATCTTTTGTTTTACCCTGTAAAGCCATCCAGGCCTCATATTTTGCCTTTGCGACAAAATCGAAGGCGCCGGGCGCCTCGTTCGTATTGTCTCCAACGGTAGATTGTTTGTAGAGCGAATAGAGCAGCAGCAGGGTTTCATTGCTGGGTTTATCCTGCAATGTTTTGCTGTCTTCAACCGATTTTTCAAATAATGAAGTAAGTTCCATTTGCCCGCGAATTTTTGCTAAAATAGTTTATTCGACCGAGCTATCACCTGATGCGGCCCGGCGTTTTCCAAACATTTGGCTTTATTTTTCGTATAAGATTGTTAACCACTGTTTAGTGGAATCACTGGTATCATAGAAAAATTATCACGATCTTTATTTTGAAAAAAATACCTTTTAAATGAAAACGGTTTCAGATATTATGGATTCGAAGGCCAAAGTCTTCAATCAAATTAAACCCGATGCGCTTGTTATCGACGCTTTGCGCCTGTTGAATTCTGTTAACCTGAGCTACCTGGTAGTTGTTGTTGGCAACGACTATAAAGGAATCTTCGGGGAGAGAGATTATGCGCGAAATGTGATCCTCAAGGGCAGGGCAAGCGATTCTACCCAGGTTCAGGAAGTGATGACCTCCGACTTGCCGATAGTGGCTATGGGCGATTCGGTGGAGGATTGCATGACCCTGATGAATCAACATAAGACCCGCTACCTGCTGGCTTTCGATAGTTCGGCTTTCCAGGGAGTAGTTACCATCCATGATCTTTTGCGCCAGGTTATTTTCGCGAAGCAAGATCCATACAGCATTTCCTTTGCGAATACAACCAGGGATCTGCTGGATTACGACGAAAGCAGCGACAAGATCTATTAAGGAAAAAACCAATGCGATTTTATCAGTCATCACATAAAGCTGTTCCTGCGTTTTCCTTTGCCGAGCATTGCGGCAAACATAAATGGGTAAAATATACACCTGTACCGTACCAGGGCGCCGATAATATTTACCGTGTAGCCAAGAAACAGACAACCCGTAAAGGCCAGACAAAAGCAGAAAAGACGAAATGCCAGCTGGCGGCGATCTGGCGAAAATCCCCTGAACAGGGAGATCACGAAAAGCAGTTGCATCACCAATAACTCAAAGGCAAACAGCAAGTATTGTTTGCCTTTATTTTCCCACAAAACCGGGCGCAGGAAAGCAAAATTCAGAGACTGGGGAAGATTTTTTATCAAGCCGTTAATGCCAGATGCAAGTGGTTTTGCCGGCATAGCCGAGTTTGCAGGAAGTTGTAAGAAGGCCTCCTGCCACGATGCCATCAGCGAAGTAATATCAAACACCGGTCTCAGTAAAAACACCGCAAGTCCTCCCAAAATATAGACAGAAAGATAGATCCGTAACGGCGCGACTCCGGTTTTTTCAGCGATAATCCAGGCCAGCAGGGCAGGAATCACTAATGCTGCGAGGTAGGTCCTTAACAGAAAAAGACCAGCAAGGGCGGGGATCAGGATAAAGAGCCATGAAAGAAAGGATCGGTTGCCCGACATCCAGCGCATGGTAGAATAACAGATCACGGCCATTAAAATAAACAACAACCCATCTTTATACACGGCACTGGTCCAGAAGACCATCGAGGGTACAAGAAAGGCTGCAAAAAGATTCAGATAAGGACTTTCTTTAAAAACCATCCCCAGGGTTCTGAAAAAAAGGTTGTTGCCTATGAGCACCAGGAAGCTATAAATCACCAGGTTTACATAATAGTTTCCGAAACTGAAGACGTCAAGCAGTGCTTCAAATTTTACAATAATAACTTCCTTCAAAATATTCCAGTACGACGATCCTGCCTGGGTAAAATTTGAATAACTGATATCGCCTTCGAAAATGAAACTTGTTTTTAGAAAGGTCAACGGATCGTGCAAAAGGAGTCGGTATTCGGGCAGACTGGCATGAAACACGCGCCAGGCGTCTGAACTGGTGACGAAGGCCTGTTGACTGTAAATATATCCGTAAACGAGGCCGGCGATAATTTTTAAAAGAAATATACCGATAAAGATGCCACGGGAAATAACAGGATGGTCGAACTGCTTGTTTTTCCTGATCAGATAACAAAACAATAAGGTAAAAACCAAAAAAAGGATAATGTGTACTGCTTGCATCGGTGGAATCATTGCAAAATATTAATTATAAATCAGATCGGTAGGTTTGCTTTGCTGTAAATCAATAGCTCGGGGCTTTTTCATACCTTCGCCCACTCAACTTAAAGGAGCATCGACTTAATGAAGAATATCAGGAATTTTTGCATTATCGCCCATATAGATCATGGTAAGAGTACGCTGGCCGACCGCCTGCTGGAAGTGACACATACAATTTCCGAAAGGGACATGCAGGCCCAGGTGCTGGATGATATGGATCTTGAAAGAGAAAAGGGTATAACGATTAAAAGTCATGCGATCCAGATCGATTACCCGCACAATGGCGTGAAATACACCCTGAATCTGATAGATACCCCGGGCCATGTGGACTTTAGTTATGAAGTAAGTCGTGCCCTGGCGGCTTGTGAAGGCGCTCTTCTGTTGGTCGATGCCACTCAAGGTATTCAGGCACAGACGATTTCCAACCTGTATCTCGCTATCGATAACAACCTGGAGATCATTCCCGTCATTAACAAGATCGACATGGATGGTGCGATGATCCCGGAAGTGATGGACCAGATCATTGAACTGATCGGTTGCAAGGAGGAAGACATACTGCTGGCCAGTGCTAAAACAGGTATTGGCGTGCAGGAGATCATCGACGC
>JBDTEB010000404.1:0-5159 GCA_039922795.1 Chitinophagaceae bacterium | reverse complement strand
ACACAGGAAACCATGTCTGGCATTACACTATTGGAAGTTTCCCGCCACCATTTCTTTTATGTACAACATATACGAAATTGAGTGATAATCACTCCTGATACCGTAATGACTGCAAGGACCATTACCTCAATGCAACAGTTTGTATGAAACTTTTTAGCATCTTTCCTAAAAGACGAAAGGCAGCCATATGGCCACCTTTCATTTCCCTCGTAATTCCATCCCCGTTATTTAAGAAGTTGTTTCGCTTACAGCACTTTACTCTGGCACACATAATCTGTTTTTGGAAGCGTTGTTTCAGCAATGGCCTTAAAACCACCTGCTATTTCAGTAAAGTTTCTGTAACCGCGAGCCTGTAAAATGCTGGAAGCAATCATACTGCGGTAGCCGCCCCCGCAATGGATGTAAAAATGCTCTTCGGGATTAATATTTTTTACCCAATCATTAATATAAGCCAAAGGCCTGTTGTACGCGTCTTCTACATGTTCTGCAGCATATTCCGTATCCTTGCGCACATCAATAACCTTGTCTTTGCCTATTTCTACCGTATCGGCAAATTGCCCTGCAGTAATGCGATCCACAACATCCGCCTCTTTACCGGCGTCCAGCCATGCTTGAAACCCACCGTTCAAATATCCGAGGATATTATCAAACCCCACACGACTCAGCCGGGTAAGCGTTTCTTGTTCCTTTCCCTGTTCTGTTACCAGTAATAAAGGCTGGTATACATCAACAATCAGCGAGCCTACCCATGGCGCGAAGTCTCCATTTAGCCCGATGTTGATTGACTGGGGAATGAATCCTTTGTAGAATTGTGCATTGTCCCGCGTATCTAAGATCAATGCATCTGTATTTTCTGCTGCCACTTCAAACTCGCCGGGAAGCAAGGCTTTCATGCCATTGCTTAAAACAGAATCAAAGCTTTTAATAGCGGATTTATTCATCGCCACGTTTAAACCAAAGTATGCAGGCGGTGGAAGCAATCCATCGGTTACCGCTTTTACAAAAGCTTCCTTATTGGTCTGGTTCAAAGCATAGTTCATGCGTTTTTGATTGCCCAATGTATCCACAGTTTCTTTCATCATATTTTTGCCGCAGGCGCTTCCTGCACCATGTGCGGGGTAAACAATAACGTCATCTGCAAGAGGCATTATTTTATTCATAAGACTTTCATATAATAAACCGGCCAGTTCATCTTGTGTCATGTGCGCTGCCTTTTGTGCAAGATCCGGACGACCAACATCGCCTAATAACAATGTATCGCCACTGAAAATGCAATAGTCTTTACCTGCTTCATCTTTTAAAAGGTAAGTAGTGCTCTCCATAGTATGCCCGGGTGTATGTAGCACTTTAATAGTTACATCGCCAATTTTAAATTCCTGGTTATCCCTGGCTGAAATAAATTCAAAATCAGGATTGGCAGAAGGGCCATAAACGATTGCTGCGCCTGTCTTTTTACTTAAGTCAATATGTCCGCTTACAAAGTCAGCATGAAAATGTGTTTCGAAAATATATTTCAGGTTAACATCGTCTTTTTGTAACCGCTCTATGTAAGGCTGGATTTCCCGTAGCGGGTCAACAATAGCGGCCTCACCATTGCTCGTAATATAGTACGCTCCTTGTGCAAGACAACCTGTATAAATTTGTTCTATGTGCATGACGTTACTTTGAATTTGTTTGATAATGTAAAATTGAATCAATAATATTTTGTAAACGTCAACTTTTGTTACACATTATCTACTGATCATTAATTACCAAACAGGTATTATAAGCAAACCGCCACCTGCGCTCAAGAGATCCTCTATCAATGAGACATTGTCATCTCACTCTCTGTCGCCGGTATTTTGGAATTCCTCTGCCAAAGAAAAAACACAATAAACAACACAATCAATATCGCCGGAAACGTCATCATATTCCTCAAAGCATGCTGCCCGGTGGCCAATTCAAGGGCATCACCGGTAAGTCCGTTAGCTGAATTTACCGTTCTTGCACTGTCAATCCACCCGCCGATGATTGGTTGAAAAATAGCCGTTGAAAACATGCCTACCCCACCAACAATCGACATACCCAGCGCGCTGCTTTTGGGCACCCGTTGTGCCACGGATCCAATCATCACCGGCCAGAAATAGCACACGCCCATAGCAAAAACGATGGCTGCCAGGTAGGCCGTCGCGCCGGTTACTGTACTGAACATATAAATACCTAAAGTGGCGAGGATCGCGCCAACCAGAAGCACTCCTGTCTGACCCAATGTTCCAACAACCGGACCTGTAAAAAATCTTCCCACTGCCATGAGTCCCGCTGTAAGGGCCAGGATGATCATCGGTTCGGCTCCACTTCTGGCCAATACAACATTTACCCATTGACCGGGGCCAAATTCCGTAATCGCCGTAAGGGCCATGGAGAAGAACAAAAAGACATATACCGGACTCCACATCGCTTTAACGTTTGCTGAAAGAGAATTCTCCACTTCCAAATGGGGACTTGGGAATGTTTTGCCGTAAAACAATACAACATAAATAAGCGTGGGAACCATGGTCACCCACATCTGGGCCTGCCATCCCAGTCCCATCTTCGTCATAATAAAAGAGATGATAGAGCCCACCAGGATCCCTCCCGGAAACCACATGTGAAAACGTCCAAGCATTTTTTGCATTTTCAACCCTGAGTACATATCCGCAATCATGGGATTACAGGCGGCTTCTGTACATCCGTTACCAATACCGATCAGGAGCGTTGAAAGAAGTAAAGTGGAGTATCCTCCAGCGAAAATCGTCGTTAAAATACCGATGGTGTGACAAACAAAAGCTACCATCATTATTTTCTTAGCCCCCAAAGTATGATACACCAAACCTCCTATAATCATGGAGATCGGGAAACCGAGAAAGAACATCAGATTGATAAATCCCAACTGCTCGGCAGACAAGCCGAAACGTTCACCTAATTCAGGAAGAATTCCTGCCCTGATAGAAAAAGTAAAGGCGGTTGTAATTATTGCAAAGCAACTTCCGTTGAACAAGGCGCTCTTGTTTACGTTTTCGTTCATTGTTTGTGTTTTAGTTTTTTGTATGAAATGAGCAGTGACTTTATTAAGAAGCAATTTGATCGTCTGGTGAATGTCTCGGGATTAGTAAGTCTGGCCCTGTGCCAAAAGGATAGCGAAGTAATGGAAAGTAGATGACAAGGGCAAAAATGAGCCGCTTGCGGGGTATTAGATCCATGGCAAACAAAATTTTCTGGAAAGTAAGCTTAAATGTAGTTACTACAAACATATCCTGAAAAATTGATATTGGGCACTTCCGCGACAACAGGTTTATTTTCAGCGGTGTAATACGTATGGCAATGACATACCCGGTTGATAAGGCATCAGGAAAGGTGAACCATGGCTATGCCCATACAAACGGATCTGGTTGTATGGACAGGTTTTCCGCGGAACACCGGCTGAACGAGTCGCCTATCTTGTGTACATTCGGGCGAAAATCCGGCATCCAAGCGGGTTGGGCCAAGCGCCTGGCCACCTTGATTATTGCCGCTATGTCACCAAACCATGCACAAACGAAAGCTCTACAGTATCAGAAAATACGGATTCGAATTTCTCACCATTTTTATCGGGGTGCTGGCAGCATTCGCACTCGATAACTGGAATGATAACAGGAAAGATCACAGCATCGAGATCAATATTTTGTCTGAGATTAATAAAGGCTTATCACAGGACATCAAGGACATCGGCCTCAACGAAGAAGGGCATAAAGCAGGACTTCTGGCTACCCGTTATTTTGCAAAATTACTTTTAGACAAACCTTATAAAACCGATTCGTTATATCAGCATTATTTTAATTTGCTCAGGGATTTTATTTCTGTTCAAAATATCTCCGGATATGAAACACTCAAGTCTAAAGGTCTGGAAATTATTACGAACGATTCCCTTCGAACCGAAATCCTGGCGCTGTATGAAAATGATTATAACACATTACGGAAGCTGGAAGAAGACTACGCGGAACTACAATTTTTTGAAAGCTACCATAAAGACTTCGACAATTCGATGGCACCAAACTTTATCATGGATAAGAACGGAAACTTTCAGGGCATCAAACATCCAATGAAACTAACAGCAAAAGAAAAGAATATTTTGCTGGTTGATTTATGGAAAATACAATCAAATCGCGTTTTCATCCTAAATGTCTATGCCGACGTAAAAACCAAAATACTCAAATTGCAGCATCAACTGGCAAAGGAATTAAATAGATAGACGCTGGAGGAACCAGATCACAAAGAAATCGTTTTGAAAATAGAAAATTTATCTGAAGAATGGCACAAAAATCCAACCTGAATACCTTTCAACTGAAAGTGACATTACTAAAAACCAATCCGGTAGTCTGGAGGAAGGTCTGGCTGCCTGCTACATTTAATTTCTACCAGCTGCACATGGCACTGCAGGCGGCATTCGGTTGGGAGAACAGTCACCTTTTCCAGTTTTGTAAAAACGGAATGTCCGATGTGGACGGGATCGGAATCCCCAACGAAGAATACCCGGTAAGGGATGCACGAAAGGTGAAACTGAACCAGGTGATGGCTGAAGCCAATAAGCGCTATAAGTATATTTATGACTTTGGCGACAACTGGGAACATCAGATCGACCTGGAAGGCATCACAGATGACGCGGCACCGATCGCCGTTTGCGTGGATGGTGCAGGTGAATGTCCACCAGAAGATGTGGGCGGCCAGCCCGGTTATATGGAAATGCTCAAGGTACTTGATGGGGGAGCCTCGGAAGAACGCCAGCAATATCGGGAATGGCTGGGATTGTCTGCCCGCCAAAGCTGGAATCCAAAATATTACAACCAGCGGGAAGTGAATAAAAGGATGAGTTTGCTGTCACCGGAGGAGTTCACTTTTGGATAAGCGGATTTGCCAGGATTATTGATCACTGCAATACCAGCCTATGGTATGGCCACGGTTTTTATTTAATCACGACAATACCAGCCTGTGGTATGGCCAGGGTTATTTGATCACGCAATACCAGCCTGTGGTATGGCCACGGTTTTATTTGATTACGACAACACCAGCCTGTGGAATTGCCAGGGTTATTTGATCACGACAACACCAGCCTGTGGAATTGCCAGGGTTATTTGATCACGACAATACCAGCCTGCGGAACTGCC
>JBDTEB010000403.1:0-9693 GCA_039922795.1 Chitinophagaceae bacterium | reverse complement strand
TTATGGCGGGGTACCGATCGTTGCAAACTCGCTCGCATCCACTGCCGATTTCAACGCATTAAAAAGAAGCAGTTTTGATGAGTGCGCACAGTGGATCGCCAAACAGTGCGACACGGCGGCCCTGCTGATGAACGATGTGGTAAGAAGAAGAAATAACGATATCGGCAGGGCAACAAAGGCCTTTGCGCTGGCAGTGAAATCAAGAACACTCCTCTATAACGCCAGCCCCCTTAACAACCCATCTGGTGACATGGTGAAATGGAAAGCTGCCGCCGACGCCGCTAAGCAGATACTGGACCTCGTTGATCAGGGTTACTACGCATTGTATAATGACTATTATTCCATGTTCATCCAGCAGGACAAGGGCGTAACGGATCAAAACTTTAAAGAGGTAATATTTCAGCTTCCGCGTAACAACGGGCATTTCAATAACGTGAATTCCATCGCCTTCGGCAAAGGATTCAAAGCGGGCACCTGTCCATCGCAGGAACTGGTAGATGCCTACCCCATGAAAAATGGCGAGCAGCCCGTGCTCGGCTATTCGGATGCCGACAAGTTGGTGCCTATTTTAAATCCTGCTTCGGGATATGATCCTGCAAATCCCTATCTGAACAGGGATCCCCGTTTCGCCGCTTCCATCTTTTACAACGGAAGCTTCTGGGGCAAGCAGAATGGACAGGATCATTATGTAGAATCTTTTGTAGGAGGCTCCGACGGCCTGCGTGATGACCGAAACTATACGCGCACCGGTTATTATATTAAAAAATACATCGATCCCACTGCCGGTAATGGTTTTGCAAACCAGGCCCCTGCAACGGCACAGGCATACTGGATAATTTTCCGCCTTGCAGAATTTTACCTGAACTATGCCGAAGCGCTGAATGAAGCCTCGGGTCCGGTTGCGGAAGTGTACACCGCTGTCAACAAAATAAGAACAAGAGCGGGAATACCTAATCTGCCGGCCGGCCTAAGTAAAGAACAGATGCGTGAGCGTGTCAGAACTGAACGCCGGGTTGAACTGGCGTTTGAAGAACACAGGTTTTACGACGTACGTCGCTGGAAGATTCTCAAAGACACCGATAAGCTGGTTACGGGATTGAAAATCACAAAAACAGGAAGTGTACTGGCATATGAGCGGATTGTAGTTGAAAGAAGAACGGCCTGGGATGATAAATTTTTGCAATTTCCCATTCCGATTAATGATCTTAGCAAAATGACCGGCGTTCAACAAACTCCCGGTTGGTAACAGCTGTAGTATAGGGTCGGTTAACGAGCTGGCAACACCGCAGTTAGTGATGCAATTCACTTCACATGATTACTCACATTAAAATGCAGGGTCACGAATGATTAAGAATTTGCCTTTTTTATTTCTGCTTTTTGGTTTCTTATCCATGAAGGCTCAACTTCCGCCTGTTTTTGACAAGGTCAGAGCAGGTGAAGCGCAGAGCACAGAAACTGTAAGGAAATATCTGTCCCCTGTTAAAATTCTCTGGCAATCTGCGAATGACAACAGCATAGTGAATGCAAAGAGATTGTTGCTGCCGGGCAATGGACAGGCAGATCTTTCCAATGCTAACATGTGCGTGCTAAGAAGTACCGGAACAAGTCATCCTGCATTGCTATTGGATTTTGGAAAAGAATTGCATGGCGGGCTGCAGATTGTAACAGGAATGTACAAGGGCAATAAACCGGTAAGGCTTCGGGTTCGCTTCGGTGAATCAGCCAGTGAAGCAATGAGTAACATCGAACCGGTACATAATGCAACCAACGACCACGCCATGCGTGATGAAATCATTCAGGTTCCATGGCTTGGAAAACAGGAAATTGGCAACACGGGTTTCCGGTTTGTAAGAATAGATCTGGTGGACGATTCAACAGAACTTCAGCTTAAAGAAGTTCGCGCCGTATTCGTATTCCGCGATATTCCATACATCGGTTCATTTCATTGCAGCGATTCATTGCTTAACAAGATATGGCTCACCGGTGCCTACACGGTACATCTGAACATGCAGGATTATCTCTGGGATGGTATCAAGCGCGACCGGTTGGTATGGATCGGCGATCTTCACCCGGAAACCTCAACGGTTACAGCCGTATTCGGAGACAATAACTCGGTCACAAAAAGCCTCGACCTGGCCAGAGACATCACCCCGCTTCCACAGTACATGAATGGAATGGTTTCCTATTCCATGTGGTGGGTGCTGATACACCGCGACTGGTATATGCATACAGGGAACCTTGCCTATCTCAAAGAACAACGTGACTACCTGGTAAAACTACTGGATCATTACACCACAAAGATTGATGATCAAAACAGGGAAAAACTTGATGATGGTACCCGCTTTCTGGACTGGCCATCAAGTGAAAATGCGAAAGGTATTCATGCGGGTTTACATGCCATGCTGATAATGACCCTTGATGCCGGAGCCGAATTATGTAAAATCCTGAAAGAACCTGTCACCGAAAAGAAATGCAAAGATGCTGTCGCCCGCTTAAGAAAATATATACCGGACCCAAATGGTTCCAAGCAGGCAGCGGCACTGCTAGGACTGTCAGGATTAGTGACCGCCGAAAAAACAAATGCCTTTTTATCAGTTGGCGGCGTTAAAAACTATTCTACATTTTTTGGCTATTATATGTTGCAGGCGAAAGCAAAAGCTGGTGATTACCAGGGTTCTCTTGATGCCATACGGGAATACTGGGGTGCTATGATCCACTTGGGAGCCACAACATTCTGGGAAGACTTCAATATCGATTGGTTACCGGGCGTTTCGCGTATAGATGAACTGCCAAAACCGGGTCAGAAAGATATTCACGGAGATTTCGGTGCCTACTGTTATATTGGCTTCAGGCATAGCCTTTGTCATGGATGGGCCTCGGGACCAACACCGTGGCTAACGGAGCACGTCTTAGGCATCAAAGTAATCGAACCAGGATGCAGGATCGTTGAGGTGAAGCCGCACCTGGGAGACCTCACTTTTGCGGAAGGATCTTTTCCCACACCTTTCGGCGTGATAAAAGTTAAACATAAAAAGCTTGCCAATGGAACAATTCATACCGATATCTCCGCGCCAAAACAAGTCAAAATAATTCGCTGACGTTTCACAAAGCTTGCCAATGATTTTCAGGACTCATCTGTTATCCCTGATTTGCGTAATGGCATGGCAGGCTTCTACCCCACTGACAGTTGGCGCTCAATCAAACCTTCAGGCAAAACAAATCCTTTCTTCTTCCAAAGCCGATACCTGGGTGGCCACAGATGGCATTGGAAGGAAAATAATTACTGATGCCCGGGAGGGAACAATCAGGAAAGACAAGTTTGTGGGAATATTTTATTTTATCTGGCAAGGGGCACATGGGTATGACAAACATTCCGGCACCCGGGCTGATGAGGGCGTAATGGAAAAAGCCGCTTCGGATACAGTCAGTCCTTACGACATCAGTAAATTACTCGCAGCAAATGCGCACAGCCCGGCTTATGGGCCGGTGCACGCCTTTCATTACTGGGGTGAACCCTATTTCGGCTATTACTTACCGGATGATGAATGGATCATTCGGAAACATGCACAGATGCTCTCCGATGCGGGTATTGATGTGCTCATCATCGATGTGACAAACGCGGCCATTTACCTGCCGCAGGTGACCAAGATTGCCCAAACGTACATGGCTATGCGCGCCGAAGGAAAATCCACTCCCTCATTGGCGTTCATCGCCAACAGTGCCCCTGAAAGAACAGTGCAGAGATTATATGACAGTATCTATAAAAAGAACCTGTTTGCCAATCTGTGGTTTTACTGGAAAGGAAAACCACTACTGCTTTGTCCGCCCCAGGCCGTAACTAAAGAGATCGCCAGTTTCTTTACCACCCGCCATTCGTGGGCGTGGAGTAAAGACCAGAAATGGTTTGAAGACGGGAAAGACAAGTGGCCCTGGCTTGATCACACTCCCCAGAACTTTGGCTGGCACGAGGCGAAAGATAAACCTGAAGAAATAAGTGTAGCTATTGCCGAACATCCGATGTCAAACATTGGGAGAAGTTTTCATGATGGGAAAGAACCAGATGAAAAACAATCCGGGAAGGGCTTGTATTTTTCTGAACAATGGAAAAGGGCAAGGGAAGTTGATCCTGAATTCGTTTTTGTAACCGGATGGAACGAGTGGGTGGCTATGCGTTTTAATGATGGCAAATCGAAAAATATGATTGGCAAGCCCATTAAAGAAGGGGAGACCTATTTTGTTGATCTCTACAATGAAGAATTTAGCCGCGATGCTGAACCTGTAAAAGGCGCTTTCAACGATAATTATTATTATCAGCTGGTGGATAATGTGCGAAAATTTAAAGGCTCCCGCGCCATACCCGTTTACAATAAGATGGACAGGATTGCCGTCGATGGCAGTTTTATCGACTGGCAAAAAGTGGAAGGAGTGTTCCTGGATGACAGGGGAGATGTACTTCATCGCAAGCATCCCGGATGGGGAAGAATAAAAGAGTATATCAACAATAGCGGCAGGAACGACATCATCGAGGCGAAAGTTACCAGCGACCCTGATAATATTTACTTCTATGTAAAGACCGCAAACACACTGACACCATGGAACTCGCCCGATTGGATGCGTTTGCTTATTAGCATCAATGGTAACGAAAAAGGATGGGAAGGTTTTGGATTTATTGTTAACCGCATGGTGCAGAGTAAAGAGACAACTACACTGGAATCCTCATCAGGGAATTGGGCGTGGAAAAAGGTCGCCGATATAAAATACCGCAGCGGTGAGCATGAACTCGAATTGTTAATACCAAAAAAAACCCTGGGGTTAAGCGGCAATGATTTCACCATTGACTTTAAATGGGCAGATAATTCCCTGAAGGCCGGTAACGTCATGGACTTTCTTGATAAAGGCGATGCTGCGCCAAATGGGCGTTTTGCGTACCGGTATATTAAAAAGTCCACGCTAAATTAATACCTGCTCCAATACCGGTTCTGCAACCCTTTCATCATAAGTGGCATGACTTTTATATTCTCCTATAAAAAATGTTCATTTTATGAAAAAATTGCTATTTATTTTCGCTTTTGCTTTGTTCTTTGTTACGCAAAGCCAGGCTCAAATCCAGAAAGGGAATGTGATGGTTGGCGCAGACCTCGCCAACATCCAATTGAGTTTGAACAAAGGGGGCAACTTCAATGTGAGGATCGATCCAAAGGCAGCCTGGTTTATAAAAGATAACGTGGCTGTAGGCGCGTATCTAAACCTCGGCCTTATGACTGCAAAAGGTGCCGGTACCGCAGTTAACTATGGCGTTGGCGCTTTGGCCAGATATTACGTTGGTGACAAAGGTCTGGATCTGGTTCAGCATTCTAAATTCTTCGTAGAGGGAAATGTCGGAATCGAGGGTTTTAATCCTACCACTGGCAATAATACCAATGGCTTGGGTCTGGGCATCGGACCCGGCATCGCTTATTTCGTTACGCCAAATATTGGGCTTGAGGCGTTGGTGAAATATAATGGAATTGTTGGCTTTGGTTCTTCAGTATCTAGTGATAATTTGAATTTCGGACTGGGCTTCCAGATTTACCTGCCTTCCTCAAAAATTAAAAATGAGGTAAGAAAGTTAAAGAATTAGTCATTAAAGCCATTTGTGACGCAGCAGTTCTGGAGGTGATTATAAAATCAATACCATGGTGCCCGCAATTATAAGCATCGCACCTATGGCAATCTTGATGGTGATTATTTCCTTTAAAAATACGGCGGCGAGTACAATAGTCAAAGCCACGCTCAATTTGTCCACTGGTGCTACCTTCGATACGTTACCCAACTGTAATGCTTTAAAATAAAAGATCCATGACAGTCCGGTCGCTAATCCGGATATCACCAGATAGATAATGTTGTGTTTGGAAAGTGTGGAAAGACCTCGTTGTTCGCTTCGTGCAAAAACTATTGCCCATGCAACAATAAGTATCACAACAGTTCGAATGGCAGTAGCCAGATCGCTGTTTACATTGGTAATGCCAACTTTAGCAAAGATTGCGGTGAGGGAAGCAAAAAATGCAGACAAGAGTGCGTAGATCCACCACATAAAGACAAATTTTTTTGTTGAGTTTAATGCTTTTAATTGACCATAGCGCAATGCAAATATGATTAGCTATGCAAGCTGAGACTCTGGCTTTGGCCTTTCATCTTTGAAGGCCAAAGCCAGCAAACTCGGCAATACGATCAAAAGTAGAGGAAGCGCAACTACAAATCCCCCAATCACTGATATTGCCAGGGGCTGATGCAATTGAGCGCCAGTTCCGATACCCATGGCCAACGGCATGAGCGCTATGATGGCTCCAATAGCAGTCATAAGTTTTGGCCTGAGCCTCGTTGATATGGAATAGATTATTGAGTCCCTTACCGACTTATCAGCGCGCGATTCCCTGAACTGCAGGTAAGTAAAAATGGAATTCTCACCAATTATACCCACAATCATAATCAGGCCCGTATAGCTTCCCACATTTAACGGAGTATGAGTGATATAAAGGGCAAGAAGGCTGCCGGAAATTCCGAGCACCGAGATAAGCAATATGATCAGCGCAGTTTTGTATTCTCTAAAGAGAAAAAGAATAACAATAAAAACAAGAAGACTGGAAGTAAGCAATATCATCAATAGTTCTTTGAATGATTTTTGCTGTTCGGCGTAAGATCCACCGTATTCTACATGATAACCTTGCGGAAAAACGATTTTGCTGCTGATGCCGGATTGAATGTCTTTGATCACGCTGCCAAGATCCCTGTTCTCAAGCCTTGCAGTAATGATTCCCTGGGCCTGCAGGTTTTCCCTGTTCACTTCTGCATCACCTGCATTAATCTGAACAGTAGCAAGGTCAGTGATGGGATGCAGTTTGCCTGAAGGCAGAAAAATCTGCAAATGCCTGATGTCATCTGTCACATATTTTGGTCCCCGGGGAAAGATCATTCTCAAATTAGTCACCTGCTCTTTTTCAAAGATCCCCCCGACAATAGTTCCCTGTAAGGCCGTCTGCAACTGGGTTTGAAGATCAGCGGGGGTAAGCCCGTACTGGGCAAGACGGGAATAGTCGGGTTTAATATCAAGTGAGGGACCTGCGATCACGATGCCGTCAAACACATCGGCGGTTCCTTTGACACCCGTTACAATTTCCGCAATCTGTGTAGAAAGTTCTTTCAGTCTTGCAGCGTTGTCTCCGAAAACCTTGATCTCGATCGGCTGAACAGAGGTCATCAGGTCACCGAGCATGTCGCCGATCACCTGCCCGAAATCAATGCGGAGCGCGGGTTGCGTTGATTCGATCATCCTGCGGATTTCGGTGATCACTTCATCTGTTGTCTTATCTCTTCTTTTCTTCAGTTGTATCAGGTAGTCTCCTCTATTTGGCTCAGTGATAAAGAATCCCATCTGCGTCCCCGTTCTTCTGGAGTAAGCCTCCACCTCAGGGACGGTCACAATTAATTTTTCTGCTTCCTTTAATATTCTGTCCGTTTCTTCCAGGGAAGTACCTGGCGGTGTGCTGTAATCCAAAACAATGCTGCCTTCGTCCATCTCGGGAAGAAAACCCGTTTGCAGCAGGGGCACAAGGAAGTAAATGGAGGCTGCCAGCCCTGCGATCATTACAAGGCTTATATATGGCCTTTTGATAAAAAACGAAACCCACCGCTGGCTTTTCACTTCTTTGACAATTTCTTTCTTTGCAGATTTTTTCCTTTTTTTCCTGGAAAGCAATAAATAAATAACCGGCAGGCAGATCCAGGTTACAAAAAAAGAACAGACCAGCGTGATGATCATGGTGTTGGTCAGCACTTTAAAATACGCACCCGCCACACCGCTCATCAGTTCAAAGGGTATAAAGATGACAATTGTGCTCAATGAAGATCCTAACATTGCCGGAAAGAGGTAACTGATCGCCTTTTGAAGCAGCGTGCCTGTTGGTTCATCCGGATGTTCTTCATGCGTGCGATGTATCTGCTCTACCACCACAATGGCATCGTCAATGATCAATCCGATTGATGCCGCAATTGCACCAAGGGTCATAATATTAAGCGTGTAACCGAAAGCATAAACACCAATCAGAGTAAGACAAATAACTACGGGAATTATTATAAGGATCGTAGCACTGGCTTTCACCGATCGCAGAAAAAGAATGGCCACAAAGATGGCAAGTGCCAGCCCGATCCAGAGACTGTCGGTTACACTTTTAACCGAATCATTTACAAAATCTGCCTGAATATAGTATGGTGCAATTTGAAGATTTTTTGGCAGCATCTTTTTAAGCTGGCTGATCTTCTGCGAGATACCGTTTGCAATCTCCAGCAAATTGGCATTCGGTTGTTTTATTACGGCTATGAGCAGACCCTCTTTTCCGTTCGCGTTGATCCTCGTATATTCTATGCCTTCATCAATGGTTACTTTTGCCACATCCCTCAACTGCACAATCCTTTTACCATCATTTCTTATAACCAGCGAGCTTAATTCGTCTATCGAATGCACAGTAGCATCCGTCATCGTCAGATAGAGAAATCGGTGGTCGGTGAGATAACCGTTCGACTGAATAAAATTTACTTTACTTAACGCTGCAGACAACATATCAGGCGTAATGGAAAGCGCACTCATCTTCTGCTGATCAAGGCTGAGCCAATACTCTTTTTGTTTACCTCCTATAATACGTACTTCCGCCACACCCTGCACCTGCGAAAGGAACGGCTTGATCGTGTACAAGGCGAGTTGCTTCATATCGATCGGTGTGTGTGTGGTATCTGAAGTTTCAAGAGTGTACCCCATTACCGGAAGGATTGAAGGATTCATTTTTTCAACCGTGATCTGAACATCAACAGGAAGAGCATTTCTGATCTGTGCGATCCTGGATTCGATTCGTTGCTTGCTCAGATCGATGTCGGCATTCCAGCTCATGTATGCCGAGATCTCGCAGCTACCACGACTTGTGGTACTTCGAACATCAAGCAGGTCAGGCACCTGCTTGATGACGTTTTCCAACGGTTTGGTAACGGTGACCACCATCTTGTTAACGGGCTGTAAACCCGCATCGGCAATGATCTTTATTTTTGGAAAAGTGATTTCGGGGAAAAGCGAGGTCTGGAGACTGGTGTACGCAAACAATCCTCCACCGATGATCAGAAATATTAAAACCGTTACCGGGCTCTTATAGGAAACAAAAATGTTTTTCATCGATTTTCTTTGGCGATCGTAACCCTGGCGGTGTCGGTTAGTCCATAATTTCCAGAGACAAGAATCTGATCTTGAGGAGCGAACTTCGGGCTCAGAATTTCTACATTTTCGGCTGACACGATGCCTGTTTTGATCTCAACTTTGACCGCAGTTGCTGTGTCAATCATTTTCATTACCCAGGAATAGGTCTGTGCTTCGTCGGTCAGTATGGCGGCCTTTGGCAATGAAAAAGCGTTGTTACGAATCCTTGTTACGAAACGAACTTTTGCCACCAGGTTTTCCGGTATGGGAGAACCAGAAGAAATTTTTATTACAATCGCCTGGGTTTGAGAGGCGGAATCAACCGAAGGCATCATGGAAGCAACCGTGCCTGAAAGTTTCTGCCCACCGGGAAGAACCAGTTCCAGGATCTTATTCAATGGAAGATATTGTTTCAGTTCATAAGGCAGGTTGAGCAAAAATACAAAGCTGTTCTGATTGGTGATCACCGCCAGCTG
>JBDTEB010000402.1:0-3669 GCA_039922795.1 Chitinophagaceae bacterium | reverse complement strand
AATTCCAGGCCGCCCCCGGGAAACTTGGTATAATAAGCACCGCGAATAAATTCATCACTTACAAGAATCTGCCCTTCGTTTCCTACAAGGATCCCGTATACGCGAACATTGAATGCGCTCATTTTAAAACAGTTTTTTCTTCAGGAATAAATAACCGATCACCAGGGAAATGATCAATGACAAAAGTACGGGGATGTAAAACGCATACGGCGAACGCCCGTAAGGTATAGGTACATTCATGCCATAAACACTTGCCACCAGCACCGGTAAAGTAAGCACTATCGTAATTACAGATAATCTTTTCAATACATCATTCTGATTATTGGCTATGATGCTGGCATAAGCATCGAGCGTGCTGCTGAGGATATTTGTATAGATATTGGACATTTCCAGGGCCTGCGAATTGTCAACGATCAGGTCATTAAGAAATTCTTTTTCATCATCGTTGAGCGCAAGAAAATTCGTGCGTTCAAGTTTCATCAGGAGCAGCTCATTTGAACGAAGGGCGGTAAGAAAATACACCAGGCTTTTCTGGATCCGCATCAGGTCGAGCAGTTGTTCGTTCCTGTTGCTGGCGTAGAGTTTCTGCTCGAGCACGTTCCGCCGCATATTTATTTCCTTCAGGTGTTCAAGGAAATTCTGTACCACTTTTTCGAAGATCTTCAGCACCATCATTTTGCGGTTGTCCGGATGGCGATTCTGAAAGGTGGACAGAAATTTTTTTATGGCCGCGTTCTCAAAAGAATTTACGGTTACAATCTGGTTGTGGGTGAGAATGATACAGATCGGGATGGTGATGTAAAAAGCGTCGCTTTCGTTAAAGGAATTGTTTTCCGTCGGCGTCTTGATCACGATCAGTTTTACATTGTCTTCCTCCTCGAAACGGGTACGTTCGTCGATATCGAGTGAATCGGTGAGGAAGTCCAGCGGGATATCAAGGTTTTTGGATAATTCAAAAAACTCTTCCTGTTTTAATGGTGGAAGCACGTTAACCCAGGAGCCGATATCGGGATTATCGATGGCAATCGTCTGGTGGTCAATATTTTTAAAGTAATTTATCACAAGTCGGCAAATATAGCCCGAAGCAAGCAAAACGAATTCAATCGGGTGTGACCCGGGATGGGCAAAACAGCATTGTTAGTCAGTATGGGCTGTGGATTTTGGTAAGCCGCTGTGCAGAAGTAGCGATGGCGCGAAGGGGCTTTGGATGTCTTTGAAACTAAATTTTTGGCAGATGCTCCACTGGCACCTCGATCTCTCCTTCGAAAACAAACTCAGCCGGGCCGGACAACCAGATATTGGTGAATTTCCCATCATGGCTGCGATCGAACTCCACTTCGAGTCTGCCGCCTTTCGTGATCACCCTTACATTATTATATCCGGTTTCATTGTGAAACGAGACCAGCGCGCTTGCCGTTACACCGGTTCCGCAACTTAAGGTTTCAACTTCCACACCTCTTTCGTACGTACGCACGATAATCTCGTCGTCTCTTTTCTGCTCAACGAAATTCACGTTGATTCCATCTTTTACGTAATAGGCACTGTTCCTGATCTCTTTTCCTTTTGCAAAAACATCCATATCCATGACGTCTGTTACATGTTTCACATAGTGAGGAGAACCGGTGTCGAGTACCGAGTCGCCAAAATACTTCATGATCCTGTCAACATCTTTCATTTTCAGACTTACGATTTTCTCTTCGTCTATTTCTGCTTCGTGTTCGCCATCTACAGCGAGAAAATAATAAGCTGGTTTTCGCATGCCCATATCACTGGCCATTTTTACCAGGCATCTGCCCCCATTACCACACATGCTTCCTTCATTTCCGTCCGAATTGAAATATTTCATTTCAAAATCATAGCCCGCCTTTGTTGCCAAAAGCATCAGTCCGTCTGCGCCGATCCCGAATTTACGGTCGCATAAAAAGTTGACCTCCTGCCTGCTGATCCCCGAATAGTTGCCATCCCTGTTATCGAGGATGATAAAATCGTTTCCTGTTCCCTGGTATTTGTAAAAATGAATAGACATGATGGCTAAGGCTGATTGCCGTTTGATTGGTCGAAGTTAATTATTATGAAATCACTTTTGTCTTCCTGAACTTTAAAGATAGGGCATAAAATAAGGCAGTTCCGAAGAGCCACCTTGTTTGGTTATGTTGGAGTTGCCACACAAAAACATTTCCAGTGAGTGAAGTTAAGAAACTTCCCCGGACAGACGTTATTGTCACAGATTTTAGAGGTGATAACATCTTCGACCAGGAAGTATTAAATAAATTGACCATGAAAATGGTTGTTGACAAAATAGAACAATCTTATGGTACGATATCGATAGGTAACTTTCTCACTAATTAATAATTTTAGCACATAGAACATTGCATCAATAAATTTTATAAAGAATTGATTTCCTCTTTTATTTTTTTCCTTTTAACCAAAGGAGATATCACGGAATCTTTGGGAAAAAATAATGGATGTTCAGATAATGAAACATGTAAATATCCGTCGTCATGAAAAAAATCATTTTTCTTTCTCTGCTGGCTCTTTCTTTTAACCTGATGGCGCAGAATCGTTACCAGCCCACTTGGGAATCACTGGAAAAACATACCAATCCGAATGGTTTCGGGATGCTAAATTGGGTATCTATACCCACTGGGGTCCGGTAACACTTGGGTCAGATGACATGCCCGAAAGTGATAGAGCCAGTCAATGGTACGCCAGTGAATTGTATAATCCCAAGAGTTTAGCATTCGACTATCACAAGAAAAATTTTGGCGATCAGACAAAGGTGGGCTACAAGGATATAATTCCTTTGTTCACCGCCAAAAAATTTAATGCTGATGAATGGGCGGACCTTTTCGTAAAAGCAGGGGCCAAATTTGCAGGACCCGTAGCCGTGCATCATGATAATTTTGCCATGTGGAATTCTAAGGTCACGCCCTGGAATGCTGTGTTGATGGGCCCAAAACGCGATATAACCGGAGAATTGGAGAAAGCGTATAAATCCAGAGGATTAAAATTTCTTATGACCTATCATCATGGCTTTGCCTGGAAGTATTACAAATACGCTTTTAAATATGACGCTGCTGACAGCAAATACGCGCTATTATACACCGAACCGCATAAAGAAGGCGCGCCGCTTTCTAAAAGGTTTCTTGACCAATGGCTGGCGATGGTAGACGAAGGCGATTCTTTGTATAAACCAGACATGATATGGTTTGATCATGAATTGGGGGAAGATATACCTCCTGAATACCAGAAGCAAATGTTTGCCGATTATTACAACTGGGCCGATAGAAATCATCTTGAATCAGCGGTTGCCATGAAGCATAAAGAAATACACCAGTACACAGGCATTCTTGATTGGGAACGGGGAAGAGAGGACAAGTTAGTGCCTTATCCATGGCTTACAGACACCCCACTTGGTCCATGGTTCAATAACAATAATACACCCTATAGAAGCGCAGATAATCTGGTCGATGTGCTGGTGGACATTGTATCGAAGAACGGTACCATGCTATTGAATGTCGGACCAGCTGCTGATGGGTCCATTCCCGATCGGGCAAAGACCCTTTTACTGGAATTGGGTGGTTGGCTTAAGATCAATGGTGAAGCGATTTATGGCACACGGCCATGGAAAATATACGGTGAGGGAACACAAAATAATAAAGCGGGCGA
>JBDTEB010000401.1:0-4627 GCA_039922795.1 Chitinophagaceae bacterium | reverse complement strand
GAAGTTTTCCTTCCTTTGAAATTATTGCCTCTGCCCGCGCCGGTAACTGCATGGCATCCCAGATGCCGGTAGCCATTCCGTACCCGACCAGTTTATTTCCCCTGCTCATACTGCCGGGCTGTGGACTACGGTTTGACCAGCCAAATTTCTCTGCACCCTTTACATAACATTGTTCCAGTTCCTTGCTCGTGAAAGGTTTTTTATCGGCGGGATTTCGCGATGAATAATTTCGCAGCCTTAATTCCAGCGGATCAATATTTAATTCATAAGATAATTCATCCATCGCCACTTCAATGGCGTGCATACCCGTACAGCCCCCCGGCGCACGCATGTCGAGCGGAGTAAAAAGATCCAGAGGAACAACCTGGTATTTAAATTCGGTATTGGCTGCAGGATACAACTGGTGAGACCAGCCAACCACGTTTTCAATATAGTCTTCAAACCTGGATGTTTCTGCAAAAGCAGCATGATGTAACGCAGTTAATTTTCCGTTTTTGTCGGTACTGAATTTTGTGGTTTGAATCGTTTGCGGCCGGTGACCGAAAGTAAACATCTGTTTCCTGTCAAGCGTTACCCGTACGTTCTTCTTCAGTTGGAGAGACGCCAGCACACAGAGAAACAATTGGTACTGCGGTCTCAGGCCCGAGCCAAATGCGCCACCCACGTATGTAGACAGTACCCTTACATCTTTAAAATGCAGTCCAAAAATATTCGCTACATACAATTGCGAATTTATGGTGCCCTGCGTTTTGTCGTAGATAGTCAGTTTGCCAGAACCTTCGTAAACCGTTGTCGTTGTAAACATTTCCATCGGGTTATGATGTTCGGTGGCGTGTTTAAACACGGATGAAACCTTGATGGGTGACTGATTAAATGCTGTGTTAAAGTCGCCTGTAGGTTTTGCTGGCGATGGTTTCAGAAAAGAGCTTAAGCCTTTTTTTGCATCACGCGCTTTGTGAAGATTATCCTCGAGGTCCGTTTCAAATGTTTCTTCTGCATATTCAACGATCAGTTGACAAGCCGCGTAACGGGAGAGCTCAAAACTCTCAGCAACGACGAGTGCGATCGGCTGCCCGTTGAATTTAATTTCCGGGCTGCGCAGTGGTTTGAAAACGGCCCCCGGAGGCGCATCCATATCGGCATACTGAAAATCGAACCAGGCAAGTGACGGTCGGTTCTTATGCGTAAATACTTCAACTACTCCCGGGATCAATTTCACCTTATCCGTATCCATACTGATGATTTTACCCCTGGTGATCGTACTGTTCACCACATATCCGTAAAGCAGCCCGGGTGGATTATACTCACCGGAATATTGCGCTTTGCCGGTTACTTTTTCAATTCCTTCAATGCGGCTGACCGGCTTGCCGACGGTATTGTTTGTTGACATCTTCCAGACTTATAATTGTGAACTGCTTCGTGGTTTACTTTGACGGCTTTGCGCCAGGCAACTGGCTCTCCGGCGTTAGCGCCATCAGGCAGTTTCGAATGATCGCCTTCTTCGCCAATGGAATTTTAAAGGTATTGTGCTCGTACCCTTTTGCCCCTGCCAGAATGATATCGGCTGCTGCTGCAAAATTTTCCGGTGTGGCTGATTTTTGTTTCAGAAAATCTTCAGCTTCCACAACTCTCCATGGTTTGTGTGCCACTCCACCCAACGCAATTCTTGCTTCACTGATCATATTATCTTCCAGTATAAAAGCTGTGGCAACCGAAATGAGTGCAAAAGCGTAAGAGCTTCTATCCCTTATTTTTAAATAGGAGTAATTTGCGGAAAAACATTTTTGCGGCAGGTCGATACCCGTAATTATTTCACCTTGTTGCAGATTATTGTCTTTGTCAGGTGTATCACCGGGAAGCCGGTGAAAATCCCTGATATCAATACTGCGCGGGCCATTCGGGCCGGTGAGGTTAACATGGGCATCCAAAGCGGCAAGAGCGACACACATATCGGAAGGGAATACGGCAATACAACTTTCACTCGTGCCCAGTATCGCCATAATTCGATTATGACCCGTTAATGCCGAACAGCCGGAGCCCGGGTTTCTTTTATTGCAAGCGGTATCCTTATCATAAAAATAATAGCAGCGGGTACGTTGCAGCAGGTTCCCGCCATTACTGGCCATGTTGCGGATCTGCGCGGATGCGCCCGCCAGGATAGCCTTTGACAGCAGCGGATAATTTTGTTCGATCAAATGATGATAGGCGGTATCTGAATTTTTCATCAACGCACCAATTCTTAAACCGCCATCCGGTAGCTCTTCTATCCCAGAGAATTCCTTGAGCGAATTTATGTCTACCAATGAGGTAAAGTTGGTAAGGTCGTATTTCCAGAGGTCAATGATGTTGGTTCCACCCGCGAGGACCTGCGTGGTAGTGTCTTTGACCAGTTCGCTTACGGCTTCCTGCAAATCGGCAGGGCGGAGGTAGTTGAAATTATTCATGCGCCCCTCCGTTTTTCACGTCCATTATCGCATCGATGATATTGTTATAGGCCCCACATCGGCAGAGGTTTCCACTCATCAATTCTTTTATTTCTTCTCTTGTTTTTGCATGGCCTTCCGCTAATAGTCCCAGGGCGCTGCAGATCTGTCCGGGTGTGCAATAGCCGCATTGAAAGGCATCATGTTCAATAAATGCTTTTTGAAGTGGGTGCAGTTCAGTTTCGCTGGCAATACCTTCGATCGTGGTGATTTCCGATCCATTTTTGGCGACTGCAAAAGTTAGGCAACTCAATATGCGTTTGCCGTCACAGATAATGGTACATGCACCACATTGACCATGATCGCATCCTTTCTTTGCGCCGGTGAGATTTAATTTTTCCCTAAGTATGTCAAGCAGTGATGACCAGGGTAGGGTATTGAATTCATATCGTTGCGAGTTGATGGTGAGTTCGACTTTCGTTTCGTTCATAAAAAGGGATATCAGGATTATTGAATGCTACAAATTCCCGCAGACCAATTAAATGTAATCAGGAAAATGAAGATTTAAACCGTTGATGCCGATTATCGGATCTTTAATGCAATGTTTGTTTCTGCCCGGTTGGTCAGTTGAATAAATGCTCCGCTGCAATCAGGTTCATAACCGGTCGTCATTTCCGATAGACGCCTGTTGCCTGTCCGGGATGATGATCTGGAAAGTACTTCCCTGGCCAGGTACCGACTTGGCCAGAAGCTGTCCATTATGATTATTTAGGATGCGTTTGCATAGTGACAGCCCAATGCCGGATCCCGGATAAATGTCCCTGCCATGAAGGCGCTTGAACACTTCAAAGATTTGGTCCGCATACTGTGCTTCAAACCCGATGCCATTATCGGAAAATTCAATGCTATAATAGTTGGCAAATCTCAGCGGTTTGGCCACATATGCTTCAAGTTGTTCCTGCGATAAGCGTGAACTCTGAATGCTGATGCGCGGGCTGGTGCCCGGTTTCACAAATTTCAGGGCGTTGCTGAGCAGGTTGAAGAAAAGCTGATTCATCTGGAGACTCACACCTTCCACAACCGGAAGTTCACCGATAGTGATTACTGCTTTTGTTTCCGTTATGGTCAGTTCGAAATCATTTTCAACGGCTTTAATGATTTCCATCAGGTCAACCTGCTGTATCAGGCTTTCTGACATCAAGAGCCGGGAGAAATTCAGCAGATCGAGAATCAGTTGGCTCATTCGTTTTGCTGAATGATCGATCTTTTTTATTACCACCTGGCTTTCGGGATCGAAACTCTTTTCCTTGCTTAGAAGATCCGAGAAAAACCTGATCTTTCGAAGCGGCTCCTGCAGGTCATGGCTGGCCACATAGGCATATTGCGCCAGTTCATCATTTGAGTGGGTCAATTGTTGATTTGCCTCCTGTAATTCGTCATTGGTGCGTGCCAGTTCCTCATTGGTTGCCCTCAGTTCTTCTATCGCAGAGGCAAGTTCTTCCGTGCGTTGCTGTACCTGCTGTTCAAGTGCCATTTGTGCCTGATGCTGCATCGTAATATCCTGGGCAGTACCCTGCAATCGGAGAGGCTTTCCTTCTTCATCAGTGATCACTTTTGCTATGGCATGAATGAAGCGCTTTCTGCCTGTAATTTTGTTGGATAGGGTGTATTTCTCATCAAAGCGGCCATCAATACCGGCTTTAAAAGTCTGGATTACCGCAGTTTCGATTCTCTGCCTGTCTGTTTCAAGAATGAGTGAATAAACATCTTCGATTTCGTTTGATTCCGGATCTGCACCACACCATTTCAAAATCTGGTCAGAAAAATTTAATTTCCTGGTAACAGCGTCGATATTCCAGGTACCGAGTTCAGCAAGTTCGATGGCCTCACGGAGATTCATCTCGGTATCTTCCAGTTTTTTTTGCGCCTCAATCTGCCGGGTTACATCGATGGCTATATCGAGAATCGCATACACTTCACCGTTATTATTTAAAAGAGGGGTGTAGGTGAAGTTGTAGTAATTAAAAGTCATCACGCCGTTCTGTACAATTTTCACCTGTGATCCAAAAGTCTGGAACATGGTTCCACTGGTAAAAACCTCGTCAAGGATCCTGAGAAAAGGCTGTTCCTCCGTAGTCAGTTCGGGCATGGCTTCCCTTAATGTCATTCCCTCAATGCCAGGACCTTTGCCAACAATATCTATA
>JBDTEB010000400.1:0-5142 GCA_039922795.1 Chitinophagaceae bacterium | reverse complement strand
CCGTTAAGGTCTGCGAAATAACGATCGCCGGCTGCAGTACCGGTTTTTTGATAGTATGGACTCGAAGGATTTTTCAAGGCTGCTGCTGCATTCAAAGCATCGAGCTGTCCCTTGGTCTGAAAAATTCCCAATGAACGGTATCCGTAAAATTCACCTACGGGCTGTCCGATATTTGTTTGCGTAAATGTGCTCCAGCCAATACCGGCAACGGCTAACCCACCAAAATTGGTGACGAAATTGGTTCCCGATGTGATGCTGGTAAGGGTGTTTTTAATGGTCGTAAAGGTTAGTCCGACACTGTAACTGAAATCCTTCGATGTCTGGTTATTGTAAGTAAGCGCGAGTTCGAGCCCTTTATTGGTCATGCTGCCAACATTACGTGTCAGGAAATTATAGCCAGTTTGAGCTGGTGCTGCCAATGTGAGGAGAAAATCTTTTGATCTCCTGTTAAACCAGTCTGCGGCGAGTGTGAGATGGCCATTCATGAAAGTGGCATCCAGTCCGATATCTGTCTGGTAATCCGTTTCCCATTTCAGGTTTGGATTGGCAGGTTGTGTTGCGGCTATTCCGCGCTGATAAATCTTATTAAATGGATATCCATAATTATTGGGATTCAAAGATGCTGGTCCACCGGTAGAATAAGTTCCCTGGTACTGGAAAAGCCCGATCGAACCCTGGTTTCCAACCAGACCATAGCTGCCTCTGACTTTCAGGTCGGTAAGCCAGTCTACGTTCTGCAGGAAGGATTCTTCTTTTACCTTCCAGGCAATGGCGCCTGATGGAAATACACCGTACTGGTGACCCGTGTCGAATTTGGACGAACCATCTCTCCTGATCGTTCCGGTGATAATGTATTTGTCTGCGTACTTATAGGTAAGTCTTGCAAATTCAGAAGCCAGTGAATAAATCTGCTGTCCGTTGCCAAATGCATCGAGCTGCAGGTTGCTAACCTGGGCGAGATCCCTGATCGTACCGTTTGGCGGGATGCCCTGACCACCCATTGCATTATACGTATTTTTTTGAGCAGATACCCCGCCGACGAAATTTATGGTATGATCGCCGAAGGTTTTGTCGTAGGAAATGGTATTTTCCCAGAGCCACTCGAAAGTGCTGTTCAGGTGCTGGCTATACAGGGGATTCGTCGTTGGTCCGCCAAGTCCGTATTGTTGGTCCAGTCGGTTATCTATCGGCTGGTAGTATGACCCGGAATAGTTTCCAACATTAACCCCGGCATTTGTTTTAACCTTAAGCCCGTCGAAAATGGTCACCTCAAGTGATGAGTTGGCAAGCAGGTAATTATTGATGTTTTTAAACTGGTTATTTTCTATGTTGTAAACCGGGTTGCCGAATTTTGCCACGTAAGCGCTCTTAGGATTGAAGAAACCATAATTACTGGCGCCATCTTTTATCTGGGCAGTGTTCCTGTTACCACTATCCAAAGTAGGTGGCAACTGGGCCAACTGGATCAATGAGCCCGTGCCGAAAGGATTGTTCGAGTTTTGATAGGAGTACTTGACGCTGGTAGATGACTTCAACCATTTAGTCGGCTGATAATCAAGGTTAAGGCCCATAGTGAATCTTTTGAAAAAAGATCCTAGCACGATGCCTTTCTGATCGTAGTAACCGAGAGACGTGGCCACCTGAACTTTGTCACTTCCTCCGCGGATGCCAACACTGTAATTCTGGGTAAGCGCTGTGCGGTACATCGCATCCTGCCAGCTTACATTGGTTAATGCATTAGGTGTACGCCAGATAGGAAGCTCCTGGAAATTCCGCTGTGAATCGGCGTCGGCCACCTGGTTCGCCAGCATCGCCCATTGCTGCGCATTGAGTATTTTATACTTTTTTGGTTTACTTTGAAAGGCAGTATAAGCATCTACAGACACCTGCACCCCATCCCTGCGACCTTTCTTGGTAGTAACTATTACCACACCGTTTGCCGCGCGGATCCCATAGATCGCTGTGGCAGAGGCATCTTTTAATACGTCTATTGAAGCAATATCGCTTGGGTTGATGTTGTTGATTCCTCCACTGGTAGGATATCCGTCTACCACATACAATGGCCCGTTACCATTGCTGGCCAAGCTGCCCACACCCCGGATCAATACACTGATATTACCCCCGGGACTGCCATCATTATTCGTTACCTGCACACCTGCTGCCCGGCCTTGAAGGGCCTGGTCTACGGTAACCACGGGAACTTTTGCAATAATATCGGCACCTATGCTACTCACCGCGCCGGTCAAATCTTTCTTTTTCTGGGTGCCGTAACCTACCACAACCACCTGCTCAAGCTGGCTTGCCGTGTTTTGCAACTGTACAGTGACGGTCAGGCGATTATTTACTTTTATTTCACTTGTTGCGAAACCGACCGCACTTACGACCAGTGTTGAGGTTGGTGTTGCCTGGATTGAGAAGTTGCCGTCATTATCACTTTGCGTTGCTGTTGTTGCGCCCTTAACTGATATCGTGGCAAATGGAACCGAACTGTCACCCGATAAAATTCTGCCTCGAACTGTTGCTGATTGCGCGAACAAAGATTGTCCCGCCAGGATAAAGGCCACGAAGGCAAACAAAAACTTAATTGATGATTGGTGTGATTTAAGGTCACCGTAAGAAACCAGTGATAGAAAAGAGAATCTTTTGCCCGAAGGGCAAGCTCGTTTTAACATAAGACCAGCAGTTTATTTGGCGTTAAAAATATGCAAAATTTACCGCGGAATCTCTGATTAGGACTTTTGTTATTTGGCGTCTACATATTTTCTTTATATCGCATAGGCACACGTTGCTGAAAATCAATGGTTAACATTAAGGAGTCTTGTAAATGTACTTCCTACACTTAACCGGGTTTTAACCACATTGCTGAGATTTACTTTAAAAGCAGTAAAACGTGTTTAATTAGTCTGCTAAAAATTAACAAATTGGCTCCACAAAAAAATCGACCGTGATTATTTCTTCATTTTCAACCTGGATATAACCATGTTTCCCACTTTGATTCCCTGCAGATTTCCTTGAGTCAGGTCAAATGGATAGTGAATACCGCCGTATAAACGGCTGTTTCCTGCTTCCAATGCTGCTGAACGAAATGATGTAAACGATCGGGCAGGAATACCGAATTCTATGGAAGAAGTATCAACATAGGAGAAATTATCACCATATATTTTAGTCATCACTTCTGCAGCCGCAGCAGAAATCACAGAGTGGCCACTTGTGTAAGATGGAAAGGGTGGGGTTTGGATATAGGGTCGCCAGTCCTGGTCGTATGCTTTGTTGATCACCGTTTCCGGACGTATAAAGTTACTGCGGTATTTCTCTGCCCAGCAACTGATGAATGCGTCGAAAAGGGCGATGGAGGTCTCGGTGTAGGCATAAACCGTCGTGGCAAAATCAGCCTTGGATTTATACGCAGCGATACCGGTGATGTTCATCCAATGGCCCGGGGGTGAAAATTTTTTTGTAGCGAACATTACATGTCCGCTTACAATCATATTAAAAGGGTTGTCATCCCAGAAATCTGCGACATGTCGCTGGGAATCCGTCAGGTTATCGACCGTTCTTTTGACGATCATCAGGTCCTTGAAATACACGCCGTTAGTGTCTTTCAGGTTAAATGCAGGCGGTGGAGGCGGTTTGCATTCCGAGCTTGAATCGAGCACCATTGGTCTGATATCCATCCAGTGAGCTTCCATGCCGGGGGCATACATGGGCGGCGTTGGAATCCATCTGCCTTCTTCTTCATCTACCGTATATTTTTCAGCAGATCTGGTTTGCAGGTAATGGTCTTTTTTCGCCCAGGAAATGATGCGTGCAGAAACAGTGTCTGCATATTTTGTAGAATTAACAATACATAAGTTGCTCATCCCTGCATCAGCCGCTATTTTGAGCAGTTGATCACGATAGGCCATCATACTGCCTTCAGGAAAAGTAACGGCATTTCCAACGATTACGAAAGCAATCATGGAGGCCAGGGGGTAATCGATTTCGCCGCCTTCCCAGCGGGGCATAGTCTCCAGGCCGTTTAATTGTCCTGCCAGTGATTGATAAGCGCTATCATACCCTGCCGCGATAACTTCATAAGCGGCAACATTGGCGTAAACATAATTTCTCGAAGCTACTACAGGTGGGAAATTGTTTTCAAGAACAATATCGTTCAGTCGTTTTACGGTCGTACAATACAGAAGGGGATCATGGATAACCGAAATGTAATTTTTCGGCGGTTTGCAGGAGAAGATTGAATTTACGGCTATCAATAGCAGGTAAGACTTTTTCTGCCAGGCTTTAAGTAAAAAAACAGCGACTTCTGACATTCATCTCAGTAATTGATTAGAAAGTGAAGATGGTTATTTTTTATGTTAAAAAATGAAAATCACCGAATTACTGTCTTTTGGAGTGAAATATTCTTCTAATAGATTTGCTCTCGGGGTGCGAATGAAAAAGGCCGCCTCAAAGAGGCGGCCCGTATAAAATATTCTACAAATTATGCTTTCGCTGCATCGCGCAAATTCCTGATCGTGTCATGCGCAGTTTTAATTTTTTCCGCCTGAGCGCTTACCACTGCAGCTGCTTCCGATGTAAGTTCACCACCGGAGAGTGCGTCTTTATAAGCTTTCTTGATGGCATCTTCGCCACGCTCTGCTTCTGATAAAATACTTGCCCTGTCGCTTCCGCCGAACAAAGATTTAACATCAATCCAGGTACGGTGTAAGGTTCCTGCTACGCTTTTACCTGTTTCAACATCTTTTGCTGAACCTACAAGTGCAGCCAGTTCCTGCCCGTTTTTACGGCTCTGTTCAGTAAACTCCTGGAAGAGCTTTTTAAGGTCGATGTTCTCATCTTTAATATCTGCAATCGCTTTTTCAAAACCCGCTACGCGGTCGTTGTTAATCTCTATCAGGTCATTAACTACACCTGTTGAATTTTCTGTTGTTGCCATGGTAATGTACTTTAATGTTAGAATCAATCTTATACGAATATCGTGCCACCGGTACTGAAACCACCATGTTATTACGTGCGAATCCTAACTTTTTAGCGACCCCATTTTCCGCCTGCTTTAAGATTCATTCACTAATGTCACTCTCTGGCAAGCATGGTATTTAGTCCTTCTTTCTCAAATAAGATCCTGCCCAATTTCAGGTCACTCCA
>JBDTEB010000399.1:0-2602 GCA_039922795.1 Chitinophagaceae bacterium | reverse complement strand
CCGCTACCAAACTGTTGAAAGAAAAAGAACACCGCTAAAATTCCCAGCACGATATAAACAATAGTGTGCTGACCTATATCCCGCAAGGCGGGAAGTTCTTCCAGTCCTTCAATAGCCGAGGTAATGGAGATCGGGGGTGTAATGATACCATCGGCAAGCAGTGCGGCCCCTCCGAGCATGGCCGGGATCACCAGCCATTTCTTCTGTCTGCGAACGAGGGCATAGAGTGCGAAGATTCCACCTTCTCCTTTGTTGTCTGCTCTAAGAACGAGCATCACGTATTTCACCGTGGTTTGCATCGTCAACGTCCATATAATACATGAAAGTGCGCCAATGATGAGATCGTCGGAAATAACCTTATCTAAAATAATACTATTGAAAACGTAGAGGGGAGAGGTGCCGATGTCTCCGTAAATAATTCCCAAAGCGACCAACAGTCCGGCTGTGGATACTTTATTAAGATTCTTACCCACGTTTTGCTTGTTGTTTGAATAATGCGAACCAGTCCAGGTCTCATTCCCAGGCCCTGTCTCGCGCAAAGGTATAAGTAATAGTGATTTCGTTGCGCTGAAATTCTTTCTTCATCAGGCTATGTGCCGGCCGGCGTTAAAAAAAAGTTGTATCCTTATTTGTATTGATCTAATATACCAGCTTTGCGTTTACAACGATAACAATTCTTACTTTGATCGCTAACCTGTATTTTTATTCAGACAAAGGGCTACCATGAAGAAACATTTTCCGGCATTGGTTTTATTCTTTTTTTGTTTTGGCAGTGCACTTGCACAAGCGCCTAAAATCGTGTACACGGAACCAGAGAGAGACGATAGCAGGAGAACAGAATTCGAAATTATCGGGCGTATCAATGGAAATTTCCTGGTCTATAAAAATAACCGGAATGAACATGACATAGCGGTTTATGATAATGAAATGAAACTGAAGGACAGGGTAAAGATGGATGCATCTGACCGCTGGATCAATGTGGATTTTGTGCCATATTCAGATTATGCCTATATGGTTTACCAGTATCAGAAACGCAGTGTCGTTTACTGCATGGGCGTGAAACTGGATGGAAATGGAAAACAGGTAGGAAATCCTATTGAGCTGGATACTACACATATCGGCTTTGCAGCGAACAATAAAGTGTACACGACGATCTTCAGTGATGACAAGAAGAAGATCATGATCTTTAAAATTAATAACCGCAACCAGAGGAATTTTCTTTTCACCACTTTTCTGTTTTCAAGCCAGATGGAATTGCTTGGAAAAAATCGCCTTCCCCTTGCCATGGAGGAAAGAAATGATTTTTTTACCGATTTCCTTTTATCAAATGAAGGCGACTTCATCTTTGGAAAATTCAAAAGGGTGTCAAACAGCGACCTGATCTCGAATCTGATGATGGTATTAAAAGCTCCTGACGCTATAGATTTTTCAGTGAAGGAAGTCGATACCCGTAAATTGATCCTCGACGAACTTAAAGTCAAGGTTGACAATTCCAACAAACGAATTTTGGTAAGCGCACTTTATTACCGACAGCGCCGCGGTAACATCGAAGGGCTTTATTCCCTTCTATGGGACAAAACAAATAATGTTAAGCTGAGTGACAGTGTCACCGTATTCAGTGATGATTTAAGGTCTATTGCAAAAAGTTCGGATGCCAATAAACGTATGGCTTTCAACGATTATTTTATCAAGAACATCGTCATCCGCAAAGACGGCGGTTTTCTGGTGGTCGGCGAGTCGCTGTATTCCACTTCAAGAGGAAATACCTTCAACCGATGGAACTATCTCAACGGCGGAAGCCCCTGGATGTCTCCCCTTGATTACTACTGGTCTCCGATGTACAGCAGCCCCTGGTCCATGCCCTGGAACCGTTACGGATCTGCCGGAGGGACCAGGTATTATGCTGAAAATATCATGGTGCTGTCTTTTAATAAAGAGGGCGGACTGGAGTGGAGCAACGTGATCGACAAAAGTCAATATGATGACGAAACGGATAACATGATCTCTTTTTCGACCATGAACACGGGATCGGAAATTCATTTTCTTTTTAATCAGTATGAAAGAAGGAAACTGATCCTTAATGATCAGAGCCTGAATTCGGAAGGGAAGATTATAAGAACTCCAACGCTTAAAAATCTGGATAAAGGCTACGAGTTCATGCCCCGTTTTGCGAAACAAGTGAGTTCGCGACAGATAATCGTTCCTTGTCTTTACAGGAATTACCTTTGCTTTGCAAAAATTGATTTCTAACAAAAGTTTTTCTGACGGTGGTTGGTATCTTTAAACAAAAAAATTCGGGCAATGCCTTATTGCTTCTGGTTTACGCGCTTTTCCTGAAATTTCCGTTGTTCCTGCACCCAATGGTACCGCTGCAGGATCCGAACAACAATTATATCTATTATCTCATCATCCGGTTTCTTAATCCCTTTGCGTCTGAAGCGCCTATTGTTTATTCGATTCTCACTTTTTTGCTCTTTTTTACACAGGCTACCCTGCTTAACCGGATCGTCAATTCGTTAAAGCTCTTTCCGAAGCCTAATTTCCTGGTGGGGATGTCTTTCCTGCTCGTGACTTCGCTGATGAAAGACTGGTCGTCGTTTTC
>JBDTEB010000398.1:0-3450 GCA_039922795.1 Chitinophagaceae bacterium | reverse complement strand
CCCGCCCCTACAAGGCAATTCCACGCAAGGCCCGCCCATACAATGCAATTCCACGAGAGGCCCGCTACTACAAGGCAATCCCACGCGAGGCCCGCCCATACAATGCAATTCCACCCGAGGCCCGCCCATACAACGCAATTCCACCCGAGGCCCGCCCCTACAACGCAATTCCACGCGAGGCCCGCCCATTCAATGCAATTCCACACGAGGCTCGCCCATACAATGCAATCCCACACACGAGGCCCGCCCTACAATGCAATTGCCCAAGCAGGCACAATAACCTGCTTCAAAAATCCTAAACCAGTTTCATATTCACCGGATCCCACTTGATGATTTTCTTTTGAAAATAGCTGTCATTGCACGACAGCGCAGGTGCGGCAGCTCTGAAGCCGAATGTCGCATCTTCAACTACCGGTTTGTTGTGCCTGATGGCATCAAAGAAATTGGTGAAATGATCGAGGTGATCGCTGTATCCATCAGGAGCCCTGAATACCACATCACTTTTTGTTGGTCTTTTTTTCTGTGCATCGGTCCATTTTGCGTTGTAGTCTTTTATCATTTCTTCCTGCATACTTTTCGAGAAAGTAGACAGGGAGTCATACCCACCAAATCCCGGAGCTTCAGGCATCAGACTGTGTTTGATATTAAGGTTGTTGCCTTTTACCTCGATCACTCCTTCGGAACCCACAAACTGGATCTGTTCCTGTCCTCCGGTACCGCTGATGAAATTCACCTGCAAAGTCAGCTGAAAAGCAGGGTGCTCGGGGGTGTCACCATATTGCATCACGCCAGCCATGACGTCCGGCATATTGCGGCCATCTTTCCAGTAACTGAACTGCCCGCTGCTATAAATAGAATGTGGTCCTTTGGAATTGGTGATAAAATGAGTTCCGCTCAACAGGTGAATAAATAGGTCGCCGGCCACACCGGTCCCCAGTTCTTTAAATGCCCTCCACCAGAAAAACTTTTTGGAGTCGTAGGCCATCTTGTCTGTGATCTCTATAAACCTGTTCCAGTCGGTGGTTTCGGCGCTTGCATCTTTTGGGATCGTGTATTCCCATGCGCCCAGAGAACTTTGCCGGTCGTAAACGGCATTTACCATATTCAGTTTTCCGATCTCGCCGGCCGCGAGCAATTCTTTGGCTTTTGCCAGTCCGATGCTGCTCACGCGCTGGCTGCCAACCTGCAGTACTTTCCCTGTTTTCTTTTGCGCCTCTATTACGCCATTTCCCTCACTGATCTTGTAGATCATCGGTTTCTCACAATACACCGCTTTACCCTTTGCCAATGCGTCTTTGGTGATGCGTGCGTGCCATATATCCGTTGTGGCTATGATAACGGCGTCGATATCGGGTTTGTCCAGGAGTTCTTTATAATTGCGGGTGGTGTAAAGTTTATTGCCAAACTTCTCCCTGGCGTTGTCCAGTCTGCCGGTATAGAGATCGCAGATGCCGGCCAGTTCTACTCCGGGTACTTTTAATGCCGTCGCCAGGTCGCCATGACCCTGGATGCCATATCCGATCACACCTACCCTGATGGTATCTCCAACAGATATTTTCTTCTCGTAAAAAAGCGTTCTTTCCTCTGCTTTTTCCATTGCAGAAAGGCTGCTGAACGGCGTTAGGGACGCCAGTATGCTGGTGGCTCCAATAGTTTGTAAAAATTTTCTGCGGGATGATTGGTTTTGTTTTGACATATAGCGATTTATCGGTTGGCTATAAAAATACGTCAAAGAGAGGATTGGCCAATGACAGATGCGGGCCGTTGCGAGGGAAATACTCTTTTTTTGAGATGAACTTCCTGGCTCATCACCTCGAATGCGAAAATGGCTGCCGGAATCCCTTAATTTGTGAACAGGTATTCCATTGGCAAGATTGATTCATAAAGTGTATGTCGTTGAGCTGTCGAAACGTGTATTCAACGAAAACGCCAAATTCAGGGCGGCCAATCCTCAATTTAACGGTGTGCTTGAATGTCTGTATGTAGGCATGACCAGTAAAACTCCCGCCGAGCGATTTCTGCAACACAAATCAGGTTCTTTAAGCAAGAAGGGGCATAAGATCTCATCCAATATTGTCGAAAAATATGGCAGGTATTTACGGCCTAGCCTTTATGATGCGGCTAATCTGAAAACAATGAACAAGCAGGAAGCATTACTGGCAGAAGAGAAGCTTGCCTGGGATCTGCGGCGCCAGGGGTATGCGGTTTGGTTTAATTGAAATAGCTGTCTATCCGTCCGGAACGGCGAAGCTGGCAATCATTCTTTCTGAAAGCACGACACCAATTTTGTTTGAGCAAGAGATAGAATGTTCGCGAATTGTTCGTTGAACGGATACCGCCAGGCAATTATAGAGATTTTAATGCAGAGGTGAATCCTTTTCCAGAGATGGTAAAGCCAACAGAAAGGTTTTGTTGAAAAATAAATGCAATCGGTTGCATTAATGGATTTTGTTGTTAATTTGTGCCGCTGAGCGCAGAGTATGGCGGGTAACCTGGAGCTGTCAGATACATACGCGACAATGGAGAATGTGGATATAAATTTTGGTACTTATGGTTTCGGGTCAGAGGAAACTTCGAAGTTCAAAACACAGATTGGAAATGATTACTCGGGTAATAAATAACTGATAAAATCAATATAAATTATGACCTATTTTGAACAGATTCCAACCATCCGATTTGAAGGAACAGAAAGCGATAATCCTTTTGCATTTCGCTGGTACGATGAAAGTAAAGTAGTAGCAGGAAAAACCCTGAAGGATCATTTTAAATTCGCGTGCGCCTACTGGCATTCTTTCAATGCCAACGGCTCCGATCCATTCGGCGGACCCACGCACTTTTTTCCCTGGGATAAAAGTGCTGATCCTCTTGATCGCGCTTATGCCAAGGCAGACGCGGCTTTCGAGTTCATTACAAAAATGAACCTGCCTTACTATTGTTTTCATGATCTAGACATCGTGGATTACACTTCGGATGTTGTGGAATATGAAAAGAGACTGCAGGCTGTTACTTCCTATCTTAAAAAGAAACAGTCGGAGACCGGTGTTAAACTTCTTTGGGGTACAGCCAATTTATTCTCGCATCAGCGTTATATGAATGGAGCGGCCACGAATCCTGATTTTCATGTGCTCTCTCACGGTGCCGCACAAGTGAAGGCGGCGCTGGATGCAACCATCGAACTGGGTGGTGAGAACTATGTGTTCTGGGGTGGAAGAGAAGGTTATATGAGCCTGCTAAACACCAATATGAAGCGCGAGAAAGAACATCTTGCCCGCTTTCTGCACATGGCAAAAGATTACGCCCGCAAGAACGGTTTCAAAGGCACCTTTTTTATTGAGCCAAAACCGGCCGAACCTTCCAAGCATCAGTATGACTATGATGTGGAAACTGTCGGCGGCTTCCTGCGCCAGTACGATCTGCTGGGTGATTTCAAGATCAATATCGAAGTCAATC
>JBDTEB010000397.1:0-3238 GCA_039922795.1 Chitinophagaceae bacterium | reverse complement strand
GGTTTACGGGTGTCGCAGTGGGTAGGGTTGCCAGACAAGGGTTTATGGGTGCGCCGAAGGTAGATTTGCCAAGCCGGGGATTTACGGGTGTCGCAGCGGGTAGAATTGCCAGAAAAGGGTTTATGAGTTTCGCAGCGGGTAGATTTGGCAGGCTGGGGATTTACGGATGTCGCAGGGGGTAGATTTGCCAGGCCGGGGGTTTGAATGCGCTACTGCCGCCGGATCTCTATGTTGTCCTTTTATTTATTACAGAAGAATATATTTGCTATCCATGAAAACAATTGTAAGACTGGTCATTTTATTATCGTTTATATTACCGGTATCGGCGCAGAAAAACCTGAAGCCCAGCCTCAAGATTTTATTTATTCCACTGGATGATCGTCCGCCTTGCCTGCAGTTCACGCAGAAAATGGGATTGATCGCAGATGCCAATTTGGTGGCTCCACCAAAAGACCTGCTAGGCAGATTTACCACTCCGGGTCAATCAGATAAAATCATCAGCTGGCTGTTACAGCAGGACCTGAAATCTTTCGACGCCGCCATCATCTCTATAGACATGCTGGTGTATGGCGGATTGGTCGGCTCGCGGGCTTACGATGTGGAACCGTCGAAAGCCATGCAGCGAATTAAGGTCATCGAGCAGTTGCATAAAAAAGCACCGGGTCTTCATCTTTTTGTTCAAAGCGTGATCATGCGTCTGGCCCCTACCTCCGATGGCAAAAATGATGCTTTCCGGGACGACCTTTCCAAATGGGCGGAGATCTCCGTAAAAATGGATGATAAGTCCAGGGCCCAAACTGAGTTGCTGGTGAATAAAATTCCGATAGAAGCGCTCAGCAATTACAAGAAGGCAAGGCAGCGCAATTTGCAGATCAATCTACAAACTGTTGATTATGTAAAATCGGGGTGGATAGATTTCCTGATCCTATCCCAGGACGATGCCAAGCCTGTAGGAGTTCATGTGCAGGACAGGCTGCGTTTGGTTGATGAAACCAACAAACCTGCATTGGCGGATAAAATAGCTGTACAACCTGGCGCCGACGAGGTGTCGATGCTTCTGCTGGCCCGGGCATTAAATAAACATTTCAAATTATCTCCCAGGGTCAAAGCGATCTATTCTTCTGAGACTGCTTCAAATACCATTATGCCGTTTGAAGATAAACCATTGAAAGAAACGGTAAGCTTTCATATCCACGCTACTGGCGCAAAGGAAGTTCAGGATGAGAAACAGGCGGACCTGCTCTTCTTTGTATTTGCTTCAAGAAGGGAACCTGGAAGAGCGGGCAGTTTTGCTGCCGAAATTGAAACAGCAGTAAAACAGGGAAAGCGGGTGATCGTTGCCGATATAGATCCTGTTGGTGACGTACAAGGTGGTGATTCAGCATTCACCATGGAAATCCTGAACCGCAGGCTGTTCCCTGAATTAAACGGATATGCTTCCTGGAATACTGCTGCCAACACCATCGGCACTGCACTTCCGCAGGGAGTCGTTTTTAATGTGGCTGAAAAAAGGTTAATGAAAGATAAAGCCATTTCAGATCGCATCTGGCTGGCGCAGAACTGGTTTACCTTTCATCGTGTAATGGATGACTATTATTTTCATGGCTCGGTTAGGGCCAAAGCGAACATCTACTTCAAACAGAATAAATTGAGCTCAAAAATCATGGATGAAAAGGCAAAGCGGGACCTCGAAAATTACGCTTCACAATTGCTGGGAAAATCGTTTGGCGAGCTCAACAAAGCCTATGCCCTGAGAATAGCCAACAGCCGCCAAAAAAACATCCAATGTAAAGCGCAGGATCTGACCTTTACACTTCCATGGAACAGAACGTTTGAAGCAGAAATAAGCTTTAAGATGCTTTGTCAGAAATAATGCAAACAGCGATCGCCGTAAGCCATCTGCCGTCGGTGATCGCCCATCAGCCATCTCCCATCAGCAATCGTCAATTTTCAATCGTTCGTCACGAATCGTCAACCGGAAAAAAAATATCAAATCCAGATTACCATTGATACCCTCGCATTTGCCCCAGTGGGGCAACCCATTTGTAGCCATTTCGGGATTTTTTCAATATACCCCCGGAGGGGGTACCCTTAAAAAGGTCGCCGTTTCATCGTACCGGCCATGTTATTTCAACACCCTGTTTTTGAATGAAGCTTTGAAAATCTGCAAGCACGGTCTTTTGCGCCCGAACCTCATGCGGCGTGACCTTGTTTTTTAATGAATACGCAACAAGCAAACCGACGGCCTCGCCAATGCCCCATTCCACCGGGTGTAAGCGGTAACACCCATTGGTGATATGTGTTGTTCCGATATTTTTGCACGCAGGCAAAAGATTTTTCATCTGCTGCGGTATCAATGCACCCAGTGGAATTTGAAAAGGCAAAGAATTAAAATCGATATAATTATTACCTCTTGAACTCGGATGCAGATCGATATGATAACTACCTACGCCTACACTATCATAAAAATTATTTACGAGATCCTTCCCATATACCATCGCATGATTATCCACGCCGACATGCTCTTCCTTAACGGTAAAAAGAGATTTTATTCTGCGTGCTTCCCTGATGTAAGGAAACTTTGCCAGCCCGTCTTCTGTACCCATAACGTCCTTCCTTAAACGCAGCCCCGGCCACCCGTAACCGCCCGAAGGCTTGGGCGCCTCAGTTTGCAGCCAATATAACAGGGAAAGACTTAATTGTTTGCCCCGATTTACATGCCGGTTGAATTCCTTATCCGACACTCCGACCAGATTGCCCAGGGTGTAATCATTCTGAGGCCAGTTAACGGTACAAATGTCACCGGCATAAGTGCCGGGTAGAAAATTGTTTTTACTCAGGATACGGCGGTAAATCCACAGGTTTAGATAGTCCGTAGTTTTTACGCCGTCGGGATTAAAATTAAGCGGGGTAGGAACAAGCGTGGCAGGCTTTGGATATTTCAACTGGAGCAACTTGCCCGGCCAGGCAGGAGTCATCGGGGGACTGAAATTGCGCCAGTAGTTATATTCCGCCGGCTTATCGATCACATGATTTTCACCCTCCACATGATCCATGGCAAAACACATCGTGAAGGCTTGCTGGTTATCCGGATCGCCGATATCGGGTGCATGTAATTCGCCTGTCTCTTTTTTTGATTCGGTGCCTGTGACAAAAGCGGTTTTAGTAAGCGGCAGCAGGTCTCCCAACTCCGTGGCATCAACGAAGTAAACTGCGGTTAAACCGACCACCTCTCTTG
>JBDTEB010000396.1:0-5465 GCA_039922795.1 Chitinophagaceae bacterium | reverse complement strand
GAAAAAATCCAAACCGGTTACTGGCCGGAAAGCGGGATGATCCATCGTACCGACCCGTTGCCTCCAATAAATAACGCCCCTTGTAATCGTAATTCAACCGCCCGAAATAGCCCGCCACGGCAAAAGAATTGAAATTATCTCCACCATTGATGGTACCAACACTGCCATTGATGGAAGGAGCCGTTGTGCTTATGATTCCAAAACGGCTTACACTGAACCCGCTCTGCTTACTGTTCTCCTGGTTGGTGCCTGCCACGACACTGATATGATGGGCATCGGCAATCGTCTTATTGTAATTTGCATACAGGTTGACGGCTTTATAATTTGTCGCTTCGGTGTACCGGTAATATTGAGAATTGATGTTGAGCGGCGAAAAAGTAAAGTTTAAAGGATTGATGTAAGAATTGGTTTCGGTAATATTCGTTCTGTCGAGGGTAATGCGGCTGAAGGTATATTCCGCATTTAATTTCAACCCTTTCATGACGTCGTATTCCAACTTGCCATAAAGCCTCAGATTATTCGTGTTATCAACGGTGTAAGGTTCCAGTTTCAAAATGTTATTGGGTGTGTAATAAGGCAAGGTGGTACTATCGGCTGTTTTTCCGTACCCGGTTGGTGCATAAGGCCCGAATGTGATGGCATTGTAAAACAGTTGACCATAGTTTTGCGGAGTATTTTGGGTAGAGTTGTTATAGAATATATTTACAGAGGCCAGAAGCCTGGAAGTAAGGCTGGTGTTAAGAAAAGCATTCAGATTATAGCGTTTATATTCATCAGCTTTTGTAGCCAGTATGCCATCCTGATCTGTGTAACCCAAAGACACCCGGTAGTTTGTTTTTTCAGATCCTCCGTCAAAAGATAAATTATGAAGTTGTTCAAATCCTCCAGGCATGAACGATTTGTATAGATCTGTTTGAGCCAGGGGATATTGAATACCATTCACCGTTGCTATTCCTGATGAGGGAAATTTGGAAGGATCCTGGTCATATTGCTTTACCAGCCCATCCCAGGTGTTTATATCTTGTCCGGCCCAATAGGATGTAGTTCCAAAATCTTTCAGCGCCTGAACAAATCTTGACACGGAAGGTTTCTGAGGCAAAGTGCTTGGATTGGTTATGGCCAGATTAATTGAATAGCTAAACTTTACGGGCTGATTTCGTCTGCCATGTTTAGTCGTAATCAATATCACCCCAAAGGCCGCCCTTGCTCCATAAATAGACGATGCCGATGCATCTTTCAGCACGGTTACCGTGTTTATATCATCGGGATTGATGTCTTCGATATTCATGGGTACATTATCTACCAAAACCAGCGGGCTTCCGCCGTTGATTGAAGTAAAGCCCCTGATGTTAAGAGAAGATGAGGCCCCGGGCTGCCCGGTTCCGTTGGTGATCTGCAGGCCCGGCACAGCACCCTGCAGTGCCTGGGCAGTGCTGGTGAGGGGCCGGTCTCCTAACACATCACTCATCTTAACCGTACTTATCGCCCCGGTGAGGTTTACTTTTTTCTGCGTGCCATATCCCACTACTATAACCTCATTACCAGATACTGCCTCCACGTCGAGTACGATTTCCAAATTTCTGTCTGATGTTACCACCACACTTTTATTGCCATACCCCACGCTGGTAAATTCAATTTCATTTCCAGGGTTGGCATTAATTACAAATTTTCCCTGCTCGTTGGTGTTGGTACCTTTCTTACTTCCTTTTATAATAACGGAAACACCGGAAAGGGGATTGCCCTGGGCATCTTTCACTGTACCGGAAACAACGTTCTTTTCCTGTGCATTAAGATTGAGAAAGCAGGCAGCCGCATAGAAAACAAGCAGCAAGCGTTTTAGCACATCTTTCATTTTTGTCGTTTTGTATTGTTTAAAATTTCTTTTATCTTTTGATAGAGCTCAAATCATTCCCGTTGTAGCAAAATTCGATCGAAAGCGGAAGAGAAGTTTGGCCACTCATCTCATAATTTTTCAAACATCAATATTTCATCGAGCTGTACATCGAAAGTTTTCGAAACCGGTCCCGCAATTGTTTGATTTTTGTACCGCCATTTTCCTTTTGGAAATACAACCTGGCGGGTATCTTCTTTTGTTATAACTGGCGCTATCATCAGATCTTCTCCCAACATAAACTGGTCTTTGATTTCGATAAACCCCTGGTGTGGAAAATTGTACTCCAACGGACGCAGAGCGGGCTCACCTGTTTGTGCAGCCACCTGCATTACCTTCATGAGGCGTGGAAGATAATGCTGCCTTATTTCAACCGATTTTTTAACAGCTGCAAAATGCGTCGCATCCAATATGCGCCATGGGGCAACCGAAAATTGCATCATTGGCATCAGGGCATGCACCTGTGCCGACCTGACGATCAATTTTTGATCGATGGTTTTTCCGGGTAAGAAAGAAGTAAACTGGCCACCGCCAATCATATCGGGGCAGGTGAAAGTGTAACCCGCAAGTTGTTGCGCCATGGTGTTTGGTATCAATAACTTCAAAGCCGGCCAGCTATGCTCTTTATCGGCAAGGCGTTGAACAAGGGGCTGGCCGCCCATTTTCCACATCGCCCGGTATTCGTTCAGCTGAAATGCAAGACCAATTTCTGCCCACGCTTCACTTTGTTCATTTGGTGAAGCTTTTTTATAGGAAAGCAGATTGGGATTATCGTAGAAATAGGCATCGCCTGCATCCAGTTTGAAACCATCCACACCGTATGTTTTTTGCAACATGGTCAGCTTGTCTTTCAACCATTGCTGTGCCGCAGGATTTGTCAGGTCTAAACACGCGCTGTATCCATTCCACCAATGTATCAGTAAAGGTTTTTTTGCCTTGTTCCAGGATATCGATTTGTTGCCTTCATTGTCCAGCAGCAATAATTTTTTATCCGAGAGCTCTCTGAACACTTTACTGTCAGCACTTATGAAAGGACAGATCCATACCATTGTTTTGAAGCCATCTGCATGCAATTCATCCATCAGCTTTCTGGCATCCGGAAATTTTTCTTTGTTGAAATCAACCTCGCCATAATAATTGCTCCAGTTGTCGTCAATCATCAACACACCAGGGGGAAGACCATCGGTCAAAACGTTTTGCGCATAAGTCAAAACGTCTTTCTGGGTGGGGTTATACATCAGTTCTATCCACAAATTATATTGAGGGGCCGTTATCAATAAGCTGTCGGGCCATTTGCCGGAAGGCGGAAAGAAACGTTTTGATGAATACTGGTATGCCTCGCGAAGGGAGGAGCCGTTTCTGCCGGTAACGATTTTGCCATGTGTTTGGTCGACAAGCAGGCTGTCGTTGCGAAAGCTATAGCGGAATGGCTCTTCGCTCCACAACCACCGGCCTTCACTGGAAATCAATAAGGGCACCGACTGGTTTTGCGAGGCATCGCCATATAGGTTGAAGGAAAATTTATCTTTCCCCATTGGCATCTTATCACCAAAGGTTGAGGCACCACCCCACCACCGTTCATTGGCAAGCAAGGAAAGCTGTAAAGATGAATCAGTTTTCTGCGCTGTTCCTGCGGTGGCAAGAAAAATACACAGGTTCAGAAGGAGAAAATATTTAATCATTTAATAATTGTATTGCATGAACAGCTATTTATTGTAAAAGCTGAATCCATTAAAAAGGCTCCAGAAAAAAAGCGGTACTAATCTTTATTTTAATGCGTCAAATGCGATTTTGTGTCAACAGGCATAGCCTTCGTTTGCAGCAAGTCAAAAACCACCAACTTATTCGTTCCTTTTTTTAGCCAGGAAGCAGGACAATACAATCGTTGTTGCGGCCCTATATTCCAGTACCGGCCAAGGTTATGTCCGTTTATATAAACCATGCCTTTAAAATATTTGCTCACATCAAAATACGTATCGCCTGTTTCATTTAAGGCAAAACTTCCTTCAAAAAAAGTGCAGGGCTTTTCCCTATTGCTTTCTGCCGGTACAGGTTTTTGCGAGGCAATAAATTTTTCATCCATCGGCAGCAAAGTTGTTTCCCAGTTCATGAGGGTCATGCCGTTTAAGGTAACCCTGTCTGTAATTCCCTTGCGATCTATCATAAACTGTGCGAAGTTGATATGCCCCATTCCTTCTACCAAAATCTCCAGCTCGGGAAATGGTGTATTTGTTTTTGGCAGCAACACTTCCCATTTTCCTCCATCACGGTACACTGTGTCAATAAATTTTCCATCCAGAAATACCAGGGCATAATCATGCGGTTCCCATATTTTTAACACGCCGCTTTTATGGCCAATTAATTTTGTTTTGTACAAGATCAATCCCTGGTTTTGATCGTACATTTCTATCGGCTTTGGTTGTGGCGATTTTTCAACGGGCAGCTTATAGTCCCATAGACTGTATGATTTTTTCATTTCAATGGCGGGTATCTCCACTGTTTTTACCGGCGCCGGAACTTCGGGAATTTTATAGTTCACGTGTTGCCGAATCAGGTTACGCAGCATAAAATATTTTGGTGTGGGCTGTCCCTGTTCATTGATGGGGGCATCGTAATCATAACTGGTTAGGTCAGGCTGGTATTGGGTTGCACTAAATGCATTGGCGCCTGCTGTGAAACCAAAATTCGTTCCTCCATGTATGACATAAAAGTTGAAAGATTTTTTATGCTCCAACAAATAAGAGACTTCTTTTTTCAAACTGCCTGTATCCGGCCTTGCCCATTTCTCACCCCAATGGGTTAACCAGCCGGGATATGTTTCTCCGCTGAACGAAGGTACATTCGGATTGAATTTCGTTGCCGTAGCAAAATTTGTACTATCGCTGCCGCTGTCCAAGCCAATGGCGGCGCCATCTACAGTACCTGCTTCCAGCATATAATGTGTGGGGCCATCAGAGGTATAAAAAGGACCATTGATACCATTTTTTATCCAGGCTTTTTTCAAAGCCTCCATGTATTCTTTATCATTGCCAAAACTGCCGTACTCATTTTCTATCTGCACCATTAAAACGGGTCCGCCATTTTTGCATTGCAACGGCTTAATTTCTTGTGCCAGTTTATCAATGTACCTTGTTGCCGCAGACATATATCTGGGGTCCATGCAGCGGATCTTTATATCCGGTATCTTCAGCAGGTACGGTGGCAGTCCCCCAAAGTCCCATTCGGCACATACGTACGGGCCGGGACGAACCAATACCCACATACCTTCTTCCTGGCAGATACGAATGAATTTGGCGACATCCTTATTCCCGGTTTTAAAATCGAAAACGCCTTCCGTGGTTTCCTGGTAGTTCCAGAAAATATATGCAGCAATGGTATTACATCCCATGGCCTTTGCCATTTGAATACGGTGACGCCAATACTCCTGTGGTATACGGGCAGGATGCATTTCTCCGCTGATAATCTGCAGCGGCTTGCCATCAAGCAGAAACTCGGTTTTGCCCAGGGTAAATGCATGTTTGCCCGTTTGAGCAATTAACCCGGTACAAAACAAGATTACAAAAAAGGCCGTTGC
>JBDTEB010000395.1:0-3336 GCA_039922795.1 Chitinophagaceae bacterium | reverse complement strand
ATATACCGCAAGGGAATAAAATATCATCATTAACAATATCCCGGAGATGATGTAAGTGATGATATTGGTGTATTTAAGCAACTGCTGAGTTTTTAGCAGAAATGAATCGTGGAAATAATCTGGCACCAGGGACGGTTCAAACTTGATGTCAGACCGGATGCTCCTCAACTTGAAATAGAATTGCTTCGAGCTGTGAGGTTCGAGATAGATCAGTTTAAATCCTTCTGCTTCTCCCGGATAGTTGGGCAGCAACTTCGTTTTACCGGTAAGGCTGTCAAATTCAAAAACCCTGATCACCCTGAAATAAAACCCTGGGTTAAAGTAATCTCTCAACAGGCTGTCTTCATTGTTCCTGATAACGCATGTCAGATAGATCGTTTTATTAACCAGGCTGATGCTGTTGATGCTGTGGGGAACCACATCGGTAAAATTTATCTGGTCAAGATGATCTTCCGAAATATTGTTTAGAGAATCTTTATACCACAAGCAAAAAGACCTGATCCGTTGCGAAACTTTATAGCGTGAAATATCAAGCGTATCGCGGGCGGGCACTTCTCTTGAATACAATGCTGAAGAAAAGCAAAGCATTAACCAGAAAAAGAAAATTGATCTCAGGAGCATTTTAAACTCGTTAAGGCCATGGGCAACAGTTTTTACGACGAAAACTAAAAGAAAATTCTTGAGGGGTATGGTTGCGGAAATTACAACTCTTTTCAGTACAGTTAAATTTAAAAGGCTACCACCATCATCCCCGCAAATTTGCACAAGGCTTGGTTATATTACTATCTTTGTCGCCATGGCGAATAAGTTGAAAACAAAAAAGAGCCAGTTACCTGATCCCGAGATATTAAAGCCTGAAATCGAGGAAAAAGTCAACGTACAGGAACTGGTAAAAGATGAGAGAACATCCAAAATTCTGGGATCGCTTTTTCTGTTGATCGCTATTTTTTTGCTCATCGCCTTTACCTCTTACTTATCAACCTGGAAAGAAGACCAGGACAAGGTTTTTAATGGTTCATCCATATTGCTGCCTTCCTCAAAAGTGGAAGTACAAAACCTGCTCGGGAATCTTGGTGCCTATATATCACACCAGTTTTTTTACAATGCTTTCGGAGTTGCCTCTTATCTCTTTTGCACGTTCTTTTTTATTGCGGGTATCAACCTGCTTATGGGCCGCAAGGTGTTCTCGCTGGCCCGTAACCTCCGGTATGTTATCGTTGGACTTCCCTACCTCAGTATACTCTTTGCCTTTCTTACCAAAGGCTCACAATTTCCATGGGGAGGCGCCCTTGGCGAGGTCAGCAGCGACTGGCTTACCCGTTTCCTGGGATGGATCGGTACTGCCGTTCTGCTTGCAGTTGCGGGCCTGGCGTATTTTATCTGGCGATTCAACCCGGTTTTTGCCCTGCCAAAACGAAAAGCTGTGATACCTGCCGTGGAATCGGATGAACTGACTATGACTACTTCGGAGGACATGCCTGCGGATCTTCCAGAAGAGGAAGATGATATCGTTTACGCGGATGAGGATCTGAAGCTTACCATTAATGAATATCATGAGAAATCAGCTCGCAATTCTTTGAAGTCGGAAGGTGGCATTGTCGTGATTCATCCGGCAAGTGCTGACACCCTTCCTGTTAACCAGTTTACGCTGAGCGAAAGGGAGGAAGAGGTCGTTGCGCCGGTAAAAGTGAAACCTGTAAAACCTCTTCTGACTGTTTCCGAACCCCGAACAGCAGTGGAAGAAACATTGATCAGTGTTATTGCCCCCTCAAAAACTGTCGGGCCCCAAATAGTGTTGCCTGATCTTGAGCTCGAGATAAAAGCTGTACCGAAACCAGAGGAGGACGAAGATGAGCCAGAAGTCGACATCAAACCGAGACAGATCACCGAAGAGGCTTATGAGCCAACTCTTGACCTTCGCGACTATAAATACCCGGGGCTGGATCTTCTCGAGGCCCATGGCAGTGAAAAGATTGTACAGGATCCTGCCGAACTGGAAGCCAACAAAAACCAGATCATCAATACGCTGAAAAATTATGATATTTCTATTCAGAAAATTTCAGCAACGGTTGGTCCGACAGTAACCTTGTATGAAATCGTTCCCGCTGCAGGGGTGCGCATTTCACGAATAAAAAACCTGGAAGATGATATCGCGCTCAGCCTGGCAGCCCTCGGCATCCGAATCATTGCCCCGATCCCCGGAAAGGGTACCATCGGTATCGAGGTTCCGAACGTGAACAAGAAAGTAGTCAGCATGAAAACCTTGCTGGCCTCCGATAAATTCCAGGTGAACAGTTACAACCTGCCGATTGCCATCGGCAAGAAGATCGATAATGAAAACTTTATCGTTGATCTCGCCGCCATGCCCCACCTGTTGATGGCAGGCGCCACGGGTCAGGGTAAATCTGTGGGACTGAACGCCATACTCGTTTCCCTGCTTTACAAGAAACACCCCTCACAACTCAAGTTTGTACTCATAGATCCGAAAAAGGTTGAGTTAAGTATTTATAAGACCATTGAAAATCACTTTCTCGCCAAGCTTCCGGGTGAAGACGACTCTATTATTACGGATACAAAAAAAGTTATCCATACGCTTAACGCGCTGTGCATAGAGATGGATAACCGGTATGATCTTTTAAAGGAAGCCGGCACGAGGAATATCAGGGAATACAATGAAAAATTTGTCAAGAGAAGATTGAATCCGCAGAAAGGTCACCAGTATCTTCCTTTCATCGTGCTGGTTATTGATGAGTTTGCCGATCTTATCATGACGGCTGGAAAAGAGGTTGAGATGCCTATCGCCAGGCTTGCCCAGCTTGCCCGTGCCGTGGGTATTCATCTTATCATTGCAACGCAAAGGCCTTCCGTCAATATCATAACGGGTACTATCAAAGCAAATTTTCCTGCGCGTATTGCATTTAAAGTATCTTCCAAGATAGATTCAAGAACTATTCTTGATACAGGAGGTGCAGAACAACTTATCGGGAAGGGGGATATGCTGATCTCTTATAATGGCGAGCTCACCAGGCTGCAGTGCGCTTTTGTAGACACGCCTGAAGTGGAAGAAGTGACCAGTTTTATTGGCAATCAGCGTGGGTATCCGCAGCCCTTCCTGCTTCCGGAATACGTGGACGAAAAGGAACTTGAGGGAAAGAATTTTGATGCCACCGACAAAGATCCGCTTTTTGAAGATGCCGCAAAGATCATCGTTCAGAACCAAATGGGTTCAACATCTCTTTTGCAACGCAGGATGAAACTCGGATACAACAGGGCGGGCAGGTTGATGGATCAGCTGGAGGCGACAGGGGTGGTGGGTCCCAACCAGGGAAGTAAGGT
>JBDTEB010000394.1:0-4249 GCA_039922795.1 Chitinophagaceae bacterium | reverse complement strand
CAGCAGGTGGAAAGCGGCGCGCAAATCCTTGACGTGAATATGGATGATGCCCTGCTAGATGGCGAGAAGGCAATGGAGATATTCATGAATCTTATACAGGCAGAACCCGATATCGCGAAGATCCCGATCATGATCGACTCCTCGAAATTCAGCATCATCGTCGCCGGATTAAAATGCGTTCAAGGAAAATGTATTGTGAATTCAATCTCCATGAAAGAAGGCGTGGACAAATTTATTGAACAGGCCATTATTTGCAAAAGTTTCGGAGCATCTGTTGTGGTAATGGCTTTTGACGAAAATGGCCAGGCAGATACGTTAGAGAAAAAAGTGAATATATCCGAAAGGGCGTATAATATTCTTACCAAAGAGGTAGGCTACGATCCACAGGACATCATCTTCGATCCCAATATATTTGCCATTGCGACAGGTATCGAAGAACACAATAATTACGCGGTAGATTTTATTGAGGCCACCAGGATCATCAAGCAAAAAATGCCACTTACCAGAGTAAGCGGTGGCGTAAGTAATATGTCGTTTTCATTTCGTGGTAACGATACCGTTAGAGAGGCGATGCATTCCGTATTTCTCTATTACGCCATTAAGGCGGGTATGGGAATGGGCATTGTAAATGCCGGCCAGCTCATTATATACGACGAAATTGAACCTACACTCCGCGATCTATGTGAAGATGTGATCCTCAACCGGAATGATGAGGCGACAGATAAACTGCTTGCCTTTGCCGAAACGGTAAAAGCCAAAGGTAAGGTTGAAGTAAAAAATGAGGCATGGAGAAGCGAATCAGTGGAAAAGAGGCTTAGTCATTCACTCGTAAACGGAATTACTGATTATATCGAATTGGATACCGAAGAAGCAAGGCAGAAATATCCGAAGCCGCTCGATGTGATCGAAGGTCCTTTAATGGAAGGCATGAACGTGGTGGGCAATCTTTTCGGATCGGGAAAAATGTTTCTTCCGCAGGTAGTAAAAAGTGCCAGGGTGATGAAAAAATCCGTGGCCGTACTTACTCCGTTTATCGAAGCAGAAAAAGAAGAGCGCAGGCTGGCCCATGAAAAAGCAGGTACCCATAACAGTGAGGAAGCAGGTGCCGCCAAAATCCTTTTGGCAACAGTGAAAGGCGATGTACATGACATCGGAAAAAATATCGTGGGTGTGGTGCTGGGTTGTAACGGCTATGACATCATAGATCTTGGTGTAATGGTTTCGGCTGAAAAGATCCTCAATACGGCCCGCGAGAAAAATGTTGACATCATCGGTCTTAGCGGTCTTATCACCCCTTCACTCGACGAAATGGTGCACATCGCCAGGGAGATGAAAAGACAGAATTTTGAGATCCCTCTTTTGATTGGCGGTGCTACAACATCGAGAATGCATACAGCTGTAAAAATAGCACCTGAATACGCCAATGGTGTAATGCATGTTCTCGATGCATCAAGAAGTGTTACCGTGGCAGGCAGCCTGCTGAGTAAGGAACAGAAACCTGATTTCTTACAAGCTGTCAGCACAGAGTACAGCAAGCTTCGAGTAGATTTCGGGAATAAGAAAGCAGCAAAAATTTATCTTCCTTTTCCAAAATCCCAGGAAAACAAGATGAAAATCGATTGGGAAAATTTTGAGCCGGTGGCGCCATCTTTTACCGGTTACAAAGAAATAGAAAATATACAATTGGAAGAGCTTGTCGAATACATCGACTGGCAGCCATTTTTTATTGCCTGGGAGCTTCATGGCAAATTTCCGCAGATCCTTAGTGATGAAGTGGTGGGAGTAGAAGCAACAAGGTTATTTAATGATGCGCAGGTTTTGCTGAAAAAGATAATCAAGGAGAAATGGCTTCAGCCAAGGGCGGCTGTTGGTTATTGGGTAGCCAATTCAAATGGCAAAGACAGCATCACCATTCTTGCCGACAATAACGGAAATACTGAACCTGTAGAACTGGAATGCCTGAGACAGCAGATAAAAAAGGCACCCGGCCAGCCCAATATCTCTCTTGCAGATTTTATCATGCCTGCCGAATATGGCAAAGCTGATTTTATTGGCGCATTCGCCGTTACCATCCACGGCATCGAGGAGCATATCAAAAATTTCGAGGCTCAGCACGATGATTATAACAAGATCACTTTACAGGCACTCGCCGACAGGTTTGCTGAGGCGCTTGCTGAATTGATGCATGCCAGAACGAGGAAGGAATATTGGGGCTACGTGAAGAACGAGACGATTTCTAAGGAAGATATGATCAAGGAGCAATACATGGGGATCCGCCCGGCACCTGGCTATCCTGCCTGCCCCGATCATACGGAGAAATATAAATTGTTCAACCTGCTCAATGCGGGAAAAACAACAGGCATAACTCTTACGGAATCACTCGCCATGTATCCTGGGTCATCCGTTTGCGGTTGGTATTTTGCACATCCCGACAGTAAATATTTTGGGATTGGCAAGATTGAAAAGGACCAGGTAGTTGACTATGCGGCGAGAAAGAAAATGCCGATTGAAGAAATAGAAAGATGGTTGCGTCCGGTTCTGGAATACGATGATTAGATAGTCATTAACTGTAATCATAAAATTCGAAGAGACAGGCGGTGATATTAAAACAGAAATGGATCAATATGCTGTACCATATTGTGCCTTCTTTCCAACGAACATTTCCGAGCCAGATGGCGAAGGGCAGGAGCCAGAAAAAGGAAAAAAAATTCATGTGAATCAATGCAAATAAAATGGCCGATAAAAAGATAGCTTTTTTCTCTTCCGACAAATGAAATAATCCTTCCAGTATAATCCCGCGGTAGGCTAGTTCTTCGAAAAATGCGGGTAATAATGCCACAAAAAAAATAATACCCAGCCGCGGATAGGGCAGGTTCCTGAATGATCTGAAATAAAGCGTGTCCTGGTTGAATAAACTTTTATTCAGCCATTTTATCGCCAGGTTCACTGCGATGGCAAAGAGTATAGCCGCCGCCCCGTAAACCACTGCTTTGGAAAGCACCAGTCGCTTGCAGGTAAACAAAGGTTTTAAATGTTTAAAATTTATTACGCCGAAAACCACGGCTACCGCGGAGAGTACCCCTTCGGTGATAAATAATCCTTCCGGGCTATGATAGAGTTTTCCAAATCTCGCCAGCGTGCAGATCACGAGGTCGATGCCATAGAAAGTAATGATCATCCATAGCCATCTCTTTTGAATGCGTTGTTCCTCCTCAAAATCAGGATCGACAGAAACAACCGCTTCATCGTTGATAGTCAGAGTTTGCTTTGATTCGGTAATATCTGATCCGGATCTTGCCAATAGTTTTCCTGGTTATTCAGTTTAGTGGAGAAGACCCCGGGTAATTAATGCTGCTCGCAATTGTGCCGGTGAAGTAAAATGGATGCCTTCGATGCCCACAGCTTCTGCACCTTTAATGTTACGCAGGCTGTCATCGATGAATATGGCTTCCTGAGGGTTGATATTGAATCGGGAGAGAAGGGTTTGATAGATTTCGGGAAAAGGCTTGCGTGTTCTTTCTTCGCCACTCATAACGATGCCCTCGAACCATTGCAGAAAATCATAGCGTTCGAGTGCGACAGGAAATAGTTCTGCGCTCCAGTTGGTGAGCCCATATAACCGGAGATTATTGTTTTGCTTTAGTTCCCTGAAGATCTCTACTGTATCATGGATCGCACCACCGAGCATTTCTGTCCAACGGCCATAGTAGGCCTTGATCTCTGTTTCGTGTTGAGGATGTTTCTTCACCAGTTCCTGCGTTCCGTCTGCCAATGATCTTCCTTCGTCCTGTTGTTCGTTCCAATCCTGGGTGGTGATGTTTTCGAAGAACCAGTCGATCTTTTCTTCCGAATCAAAAATCGTTCGATAAACATAGCGGGGGTTCCAATCGATGAGAACGTTGCCCAGGTCGAAAATGATGGTGGTCTTCGGGGTCATGGGGGCGAAGGTAGAAAATATCTTGTTTACTCACCGCTTCTCCAGCAACCACCACAATCGTCTTCGCGGCTTCACCTTATAGAACTTCGTTATGTAAGTTTTAATATGAGTCATCGCTTCTTCGACGTCGTCTGTTACAAGAACGAGGTTGAGGTCGTCTTTGGCGATTGTGCCCGCTTCCACCATGGAATCTATGAATTTGAGAAGCGGCTCAAAATAACTTTTGCCAAAAAGAACAATCGGGAACTGGATAATCGTTTTGGTCTGGATCAGTGTAATAGTCTGAAAAAATTCATCCATCGTTCCAAAGCC
>JBDTEB010000393.1:0-4193 GCA_039922795.1 Chitinophagaceae bacterium | reverse complement strand
GGTGGAATAACCGCTTCGGCTACATTGCCGCCGGCGGCATTTACTAGCCCGTCGATCCTGCCCCATTTTTGCATTACTTCATCACGTGCCTTACCGAGATCACCTTCGATCAATACATCTGCCTTTATAAAAATTGCATCGTGCCCCATCCCTTTCAGCTGGTTCATGCGATCATTTCCAACTTCTTCGTTTCTTCCCAGCATTACGACAGAGGCTCCCGCTGCTGCAATTGCATGCACAAAGGCTTCACCCAGTATTCCGGTCGCACCGGTAACCACGATTACTTTTCCCGTAAGACTAAAAGGATTGTTTTCTGCCATGGCGAAGATTTCTTTTCAATTTATTAAAAACAGTTGTACAGTACCAACCAATTGCAAGTACCAGATACCAGAAAGTACATATGTTCCGATTAAAATCTAAGCGGTGTATCCCTCGTCTCTGCATAGGCTTTGGAGGGATTCAACTTCTTTACATTTGCCGCAACAAATCGGATTCCCTGCAGCACATGTCTCATATACACCGGGTCCTGGTAATCGGTTTTATTGTGACCAAGTGCTGTAAACCAGGCTAGTCCTCCATCATATTCGTGATACCATACCGAAGGAAAAAACTCGGTATAGCCACCTGCAAACTTTCTTACGTTGGCCGTGTCCGCGGCCCTGAGCGTTGACAGATCATGCGCCATCAGCACTTTGATGCCGGGAAATAATTCTTTGGCAAAATAACATTCGTCATTTTTTTCCCACCTGTCGGGAATGCCTTCCATTGAAGAATTTGTTTTGTCAAATTTCTGAATCGTGAATTTTTGCATTGGGGCATGCCAGGAAAAGGTGCCGCCGACCATCCATTTAAACCATTGCCATTTTCTTTCTGTGCCGGTCACAGAATGCAAGCCTACAAAACCTCCGCCGGCTTCGATATATCTTCTAAAGGCAAGTCGCTGGGCGTCGGTTTCAAACACGTCATTGTTGGTACTCGGAAATATGAGCAGGGTATATCTCGCAAGATTTTCCGGTGTGAAAACAATACCTGTGTCAGCAACATCAACAGCAAAACCGTTCTTTACTCCCAGCTCTTTGATACAGGCTACTGCCGACGGAATGTTATCATGTACATAACCCGTCCCATTTTTTGTATAGACAAGCACCTTCACTTTTTTCCAGTCCACTTTTGTATTATCCTGCGAACTGACGCTGGTGAAAACTCCAAAAATAAACAGGACGAAGCTTAAGATCGTTTTTGGCAATTGCATGATCGTTTTTATTGTTGCATTACTACGATTAAGAAAGCTATTTGCTTCCCTTTTGAGCAAGTTCAAGGGCAGCGGTAGTGGTATAGTATTTCGCCAGCATATTGGGCACTTCCCAGTCGGGTAGTTTGCCGTCTTTCAGATACTGGAGATATTTTTCTGTTACGCGGGCAAAATGAGATTCATGGCCCTCCCGGTATTTATCAGGAATGGAAACTTCCCAGCCCGTGCTGTTCTTCACCAATTCCACGCCTGGATATTTGGCCTGGATGGGTTTAAACTGGTTGACCAGTTCGGTTTCAAATGCCGCGTCTTTTTTATTTACCGGTTCGATGTAAAGAGATGGTTTGTATTTCTGTTCGGCACCCTGCCTGATCACGAGATTCGATCTGGTACCACGCATTATCGAATAATGAGTATCCCCTGCGCCTTCAGGGGCTTTGTAATTCCAGGTGACCGACACCTTGGCGTGAATGCCGTTGATGGTGTAATTCATTTCGCCATTACAGTACACTTTAAGGATGCTGTCTTTTGCATAGGGTAAAAGATAGGCGGGAAAAGAATCGAGCGCCGTGAGCGCGGTAAACTGGCTGAGGCTGATATCGGTTGTCCATCGGCGTGCTTTATTTACCTGGATATCTTTTGTGTAATCAATGATCTTTCCAGGGAAACATTCCCATTGAACAAGATCCACAAGATGAGTGGTCACATCTACAATGCCTTCACCTTCCTGCGATACATCCATAAACCAGGGTGGCCGTTGTAAGGCTTTCCCTGATACGAATTTGAAAAAATTATGCACGCTTTCCTTGGTCACTGCCGGGTTTTCGGCGGTTCCTTTTTCGAGTGTTCCAAAAACGGAAGACATCATGGACAGTTCTCTCTGCAATTCCGTGGTTATTTCATAGCGCTCGGTCATGATGTCGTAAATCAGCACCTTGTTTGCTTTTGCCTTATCGAATGCCTGTTTTAGCAGTTCAAAATTCTTTTTATCGATAACCATGGGCTTATCGGCCAAAACATTAAAACCGGCTTCGACCGACTTAAGAATATACTCGGTTTTTTTCTCGTTGTTGCCAGCCATCACGACAACATTACCGGCCTTTTCCGCCAGCATTTTTTCAAGGAAATCCGGCCCTTTGTAAACAATTTCTTTCCAGTGAGTGGGCGATTCAGCCCGGGTGTTTTCAGCCTCGATCTTGTCCAGATGCAGTTTCAGGTCGGGACCATCCGGGGCATATACATGAACGATGGAATCCACTCCCGGATACATGGATTTCTGAACCAGTGCAGCGTGAAAATGGCCGGGATCAAGCGTCACCAGTTTAACCAAAGATCCGCTCCCAGCTGGAAGTGCAGCCTTATCGGCCTGGTTGTCGGTACAGGATGCGATAGAAACCATTAAAGCTAAAACCAAAGTTGAAGTTCTTATCATGAAATTAAACGGGGCAACCGTTATTTGAATTAAAAGGAGATGGAAAAATAGGGAAAAAAATGAGAATATCCATCTTTGTAACAGAGCAGACGAGCGAACAATAACAGGAAAGTGAAAAAGCCCTTTACCATTCATCCGCAGAATCTTGCGATCGAACAGCGATAATCGCTATTCAGCATATTAGGAAAAGTAGAAGGAAAGCCGCAACCTATCTTTATTTCATCAGGGCAAAAAATTGCAATAACGCCTTATTATATTCAATTGTTTCTCATGTGCGGATCCACTAACACATGGTGTCTCGCACCAAAAGTCAAGTTCCGGTACAGTTAATTTTTGATTTACAACGGGTGGTTTCTACCACCTGTTTTTTTATTCCTGACAGCAGCAAATGGATGATTTAATAAGCCGGACTTTCATCCTTTTTCTTTTCTTCACCTTTTTCAGGTTCAAAATCTCTTTCAATATTGGTTTGCTCGTTTGAGGGTTTCTCGATGTTAACTCTTGCACGGTCTTGCCACTCCCTGTTCCTGCCATCGTCTTCAGCAGATTGAATGGAAGATGGATCGATAGGCTGATCGTCGTCGGGGAGGTTTGAGTAAGTCATAGTTTTTGTGATGCAAAAATTGTGCAGCTGCCACACTGCGGGTTGGATAGGTAATTCTTGAAACAGGCTTTGACATTAGAACGCTTACACAATAAATGGGAGGAAGCACGGCCGAATCCTTCCACAATTCGCTACCTGATCAACACAGCGGAAGAAAACGGCACCAGCACTATCTTTCCGGGATAAACTTTTCCTTTCAAATCCTTGTATCTCCCTTTCAATGTCATCGTAAGGTCTTTGAAACCCGGGTTATAAAGAAATAATATATTGCCGGGAGCAACGATGCCCGATCGCTTCGAACGCTGTTCCTGGCTTGTAGCCATTTGATAAGAAGAAAGACTCATATCTTTTTTAGCAGATGGTGAATACATCCTCGCGACGGGCTTTGACTCACCGGGATGGTAAATGAAATTCTCATCAGAGCTGCCAAACTGCGCCAGGTCGTCGCTGCGTGATCTCATGTCTGTGATAAACTGGGACTCTTTCGTGGAGACGAAGATATTATTGCGGACAGAAATCTTCCTGATCGGATCCTGTGAATCCTGGTTCATCCCGATCTGTGAAACGCCGCAATCAAAAACGGTATTACCCGTGATCGTGATGCTGCTCGCGTTGTGAAGAAAGATCCCATACTCACTGCAACGGGCAACCGTATTTCCCGTGATGTCAACATTCGCCGTGAGATCGTCCATGTAAATGCCGTGCGCAGCCACATCCTGCGGCTGGTTGGTGCCTGTATGAGCACCCTTTCCGCCGAGTATGATATTGTTGATCAGCTTCCGCCCCTTGCTATCGAAATTACCAGAGGTATAGATCCCGCCGCCATCATCTGTTACCAGGCAAAAATTCGTGATGAAATTCTGTTGCACCGTGATAGAGTCGCCAAGAAAGGTGATCGGGATATA
>JBDTEB010000392.1:0-4189 GCA_039922795.1 Chitinophagaceae bacterium | reverse complement strand
CCGGGGGATTTTGTTACTACTGAAGATGGTACCGGTATCGTTCATACTGCTCCGGCTTTCGGAGCAGATGATTATCGCGTAGGTAAAAAATTCAATATCGGTATCTTGGTAATGGTCGACAGGGAAGGAAAATTCGTTGACGGCCTTGGTGAATTCAGCCATCGATTTGTCAAAAATTATAAAGACCACCCAGATTACATCGACGTTAACGTTGATATCTGCGTAAAGCTTAAAAAAGAAAATCGCGCATTTAAAGTGGAGAAGTACGACCACAGCTATCCGCATTGCTGGAGAACCGATAAGCCGGTGATCTATTATCCATTGGATGCCTGGTTTGTAAGAACAACAGCGGTCAAAGACCGGATGATTGAACTAAACAAGACCATCAAATGGAAACCTGCTGCTACCGGAACGGGCAGATTTGGAAACTGGCTGGAAAATATGGTTGACTGGAACCTGAGCAGAAGCCGCTACTGGGGAACGCCTCTGCCGGTATGGAGATCGAAAGAGTCGAATGAAGAAATCTGCATCGGATCTATCGCTGAACTAAACCAGCTAATAATTAAGGCTAACAAGGCCCTCGGCGGAGATGTAAACAAAAATTTTCTTCACGAAGGGGCCTTGGACCTGCACAAACCATACGTTGATGAAATTATTTTGGTTTCGCCACAGGGACATCTCATGTACCGTGAACCAGATCTAATCGATGTGTGGTTCGATAGTGGTGCAATGCCTTACGCGCAATGGCATTTTCCTTTTGAAAACAGGGAAGCGGTGCAATATGATTTACAAGATCCCACCAGGGGCGGATCTGCATTTCCTGCAGATTTTATTGCCGAAGGGGTAGATCAAACACGGGGATGGTTCTACACCCTTCATGCCCTCGGCGTTATGCTGTTTGACAGCGTTGCGTACAAAACCGTAGTTTCAAACGGCCTGGTGCTTGACAAGAACGGGAATAAAATGAGCAAAAGGGTGGGCAATGTGGTGAACCCCTTCGAAACCCTCGGCCAGTATGGTGCCGATGCCACCCGCTGGTACCTGATCACCAATGCTTCTCCCTGGGATAACCTGAAGTTCGATGCAGAGGGAATCAGGGAAGTGCAGCGGAAATTCTTTGGCACCTTATATAATACCTACCAGTTTTTTGCACTTTATGCAAATGTCGATGGGTTCTCGTTCGCCGAAAAAAGAATACCGCTTTCCGAAAGACCTGAAATTGACCGGTGGATCCTGTCTTCGCTGAATTCTTTGGTTGGAAAGGTTACTGAAAGCTTTGATGAATATGAACCTACCAACTCGGGAAGACTGATAGAAGATTTTGTAGATAAGCAGCTGAGTAACTGGTACGTAAGACTTTGCCGGCGCAGGTTTTGGAAGGGCGAGTACGAGCAGGATAAGATAAGTGCGTATCAGACCTTATATGAATGTCTCGAAACACTGCTTCGACTGGTCGCTCCCGTTTCACCCTTCTTTTCCGACTGGATGTTCCTCAATCTGAATACGGTAACGGGAAGGTTTAAGGAAGAATCCGTGCATCATCTATTCTTTCCAACAGTTGACGCGGCCGTGATTGACAAGGCGCTTGAGGAAAGAATGTTGCTGGCCCAGGAGTTATCCTCACTGATACTTTCTCTCAGGAAAAAAGTGAATATCAAAGTGAGACAGCCCTTGCTGAAGGTGCTTATACCTGTTCTGGATCCGGCAATGAAAGAGCAGTTGCAAAAAATCGAAGACCTGGTGAAGAACGAAGTGAATGTAAAAGAGATCCGGTACATCTCTGATACCGAAGGATTGATCCATAAAAAGATAAGGGCCAACTTTCAGGCATTAGGCAAAAAGCTGGGCGGTAAAATGAAATCGGTGGTGCAGGCGCTCACGATTTTTTCACAAGAACAGATCTCCCTATTGGAGAAAGAAGGTAAAACCACTATATTGGTTGATAATGAGCCAATTGATATTCTCTCCAGCGAAGTTGACATTTCCAGCGAAGACATTCCCGGGTGGACGGTAGCTGCGCGGAATGGTATCACAGTGGCTTTGGATGTAACCATTACTCCGGCGCTCGAAAATGAGGGGAACGCCCGCGAACTGGTAAACCGGATTCAGAAAATAAGGAAGGATAATGGATACGATCTAACAGACCGTATTTTAGTTAAAGTGAGTCAACAGTCGGCTTTGGAAGCATCTATTACGCAATTTAATGCCTATATTTGCGCCGAAATTTTGGCAGAATCGATTGAACTTGTGCCTGACTTGCCAGATGGAACCGAGGTTGAGGTTAACGACATTCCCCTGAAAGTTTTTGTCACTAAAAAAGTATAGCTTTTATGGCAACGAAGAAAAAAGTGGAGGTAAAAGATAATGCTAAGGGTAAAACTGGTGCAAAAAAGTCGGTACCCATTAAAAAGGCGGCTGAGCATGTTGCCCCAACCCCTGTTATCAAGAAGCCGGTTAAACCTTCTGTGAAAGAAGATGTTAAGAAGGCCGCTGCCAAGAAGCCAGCCTCCGTTACGAAACCATCATCTAAACAATTAACGTCTTCAAAAGTGCCCAACAAACCAGTCATAACAACTAAAAAGACCGAAAGCGCAAAAGCACCTGCCCGAAAGAAAGCTGAACCGAAGCCGGTAGAAATTGCCAGGGCTCCTGCCGATGAGGTAACTTCCGTACCCGCAGTTGCTTCTAAACCAGTGAAAAAAGAAGCTGCTCCAAAAGCATCAAAAACGACGATCCCTGAAATCAAGACAAAAACGGTGAGGAAATATGAACCCGATTTCACCAAATCGGTGCTTGATACCCCTTTGCATGATACCAGTGCGCCGTCTCAGCGTTATAGTGATGTCGATCTTGCCGAGTTCAGGGAATTGATTAATAAAAAAATTGAGGCAGCCAAGAAGGAACTTAACTATCTCCAGGGCCTTATTACCAGAAAGGATGAGATGGGTGGAGATGAAAGTGATAATCGCTACATGACCATGGAAGATGGAAGCATCAGCATGGAAAGAGAACAGCTTAGCCAGATGGCCAGTCGCCAGATCACCTTTATCGACCACCTTGAAAAGGCTATCATGAGGATCGAAAATAAAACCTACGGTATTTGCAGGGTCACCGGAAAGCTGATCGACAAGGCCAGGCTTCGCGCGGTACCGCATGCTACGCTGAGTATTGAAGCCAAACACATGCAGCACCGTTAATATCGTCTTCAACTTCTTTATCATACAGCGCCCCGCCTGGTTAAAACCGACGGGGCGTTATTTTTTTTACAGGTTTTTATTTCACTTCCTGCATATCCACCAGCCTTGCATAGTAGTCATTGGCAGCCATCAACTGCTGGTGATTTCCTCTTTCCACGATCTCTCCTTTTTTCAATACAATAATTTCATCAGCGTGCCTGATCGTTGATAGCCTGTGTGCGATGACGATGCTGGTACGATTCATCATCATATTGCTGATAGCGTCCTGAACAAGTCTTTCACTCTCGGTATCGAGGGAAGAGGTAGCCTCATCAAGGATCAATATAGGCGGATTTTTCAGCACTGCCCGTGCGATTGTAAGCCGCTGCCTCTCGCCGCCGCTGAGTTTGTTTCCCCTGTCCCCTATATTGGTCTGATAACCTTCTTCTTTCTGCATAATAAAATTATGCGCGTTGGCGATTTTCGCTGCAGCTATGATCTCGTCTTCCGTCGCGTTTTCCTTGCCAAGCGCAATGTTGTTGGCAATGGTATCATTAAAAAGTATTGGCTCCTGGGTAACGATGCTGATCTGGCTGCGCACAGAGGTGAGGGAGTAATTTTTTATGTCGATCCCATCGATCAGCAAAACTCCTGAACTCACATCGTGAAACCTGGGAACAAGATCGGCAAGGGTCGATTTACCCGCTCCCGATGATCCAACTAAGGCTACCGTTTTACCTTTGGCTACTTTAAGATCGATATTCTTAAGGATTTCGTGGTCATCATAGGCAAACCCTACCTGTTTGAACTCAATACTTTCCATGAAATTCTGGAGTATGACAGGGTTTGCGGCTTCATTGATCACAACGGAAGCTTGCAGCACTTCTTCGATCCTGGCAACCGAAGCACTGCCGCGCTGCATGTTATAAAAGGAGGTGGAGAGTGCCTTTGCCGGGTTGATGATCTGGGTGAACAAAGCGATATACCCGATAAAACTTGCTGGTTTAAGGGCA
>JBDTEB010000391.1:0-2835 GCA_039922795.1 Chitinophagaceae bacterium | reverse complement strand
CTGATGCGAAAGATCCTTTCCAGCCCTGACAGCTTTCATTATCAACTGATCTATACCCGTATTGACAGAGACCGCAATAACAGGCCCCATTTTCATAACCAGTACCTGCGGGTCAATTCCGGCGAATATTTCAATCCTGCTTCAACTGTCAAACTTCCTCTCGCGCTGCTTGCGCTTGAGAAGATCCATACATTGAAAAAATATGGGGTCACCCGAAACACCACCATGCTTACTGACAGTGCTTTTGCCGGTCAGACTAAAGTTTCTTCCGACAGTTCTTCGCGCAATGGGCTTCCATCTATCGAACAATATATTAAAAAAATCTTTCTCGTTAGCGACAACGATGCTTACAACAGGCTATATGAATTTTTAGGACAGCAGTACATCAATGAAACACTAAGGAAAAAAGGCTACCTGCATACCCGGATAACGCGGCGGTTTGTTGCAGCCGATGAAGAACAAAACCGGCATACCAATCCAATCAGGTTCGTGGATGGCGAGCGGTTACTATATGCGCAGCCTCCGCAAATAAGTAAATTGACCTTCGATTTCAGCAAGAAGATCCTGGTAGGGAAAGCCCACTATGATCGTGATGAGGAGCTTATCAATGAACCAATGGATTTCACCACCCATAACGACCTCCCCCTGGAAGACCTGCAACAGATGATGCAGGCAGCCCTTTTTCCAGCCTCGGTCGCTCCAGAGAAAAGGTTCGACCTTGATTCCGCAGATTATCTCTTTCTTCATCGGTATATGTCTGAGCTGCCTGGAGAAAGCCGCTTCCCGACTTATGATACCACAGAGTTTTTTAACAGCTATACCAAGTTCTTTATATTTCGTTCAGGCAAGTCCGTTATACCGCCCGGAATTCGTGTGTTTAGTAAAGCGGGCTGGAGTTATGGTTTTCTTACCGAGGTTGCTTACATCGTCGACTTCGACCAGGGCGTGGAGTTCATGCTAACCGGGTCTATTTATGTTAACAGAGACGAGGTACTCAATGACAATAAATATGAATACGATGAAATAGGATATCCGTTTTTTAAAGAGGTGGGAGAAACGATTATGAAAAAAGAGCGGGCCAGGAAAAAAAGATACAAACCGGATTTTAAACAGCTTCTATTTAGTTATCATTAATTACAAAGCGGAGCACCCTGTAAAGATTAATCACATTGAATAGAGAATGACGGGTTGAAGACGATCAGAATTTCTCAAGGACCCCAAGCCCAAAAAGCGCAAAATCGTATTTAACAGGGTCCATGCTATCTAGTCTTTTTAAATAATTTGTCAGTTCCACAGCTGCCTGCCAATCTGTTTGCTGGCGGGTGAGAAGTCCGAATTTCCTGGCCACCCTGGCCACATGTAGATCAACCGGGCAGATAAGCTGCGAAGGCAGGATGTTTTTCCAAATGCCGAAATCCACTCCCTGTTTATCGTTTCTTACCATCCAACGCAGAAACATGCTCAACCTTTTGCAGGTGGAATTAGATTCAGGAGAAGATATATGCTTCTTCGTACGACTGGGTGCGTCTTCGAGTGAAAAAAAATACTGCCTGAAGTAGATCAGCCCTTTTTCAATATTCTTATCCTGCTTCTGCAGTCCACAGGTAAAAGCAGACTCCAGCGACTTGTTCGACCGATAATGGTAGCTGAGGAAATCGATGAAATATAACAGGTCCGTTGCGTTGAAAGTGCGGTGTTTAAAATCAAGAAAACGCCTGAGATCTCCGCTTGAATGATTGATCAGAAAGTCGTGGGGACTATTGTCGAAGGCCTGCATTAGCTCAGTGCTTTTGCGAATGATGGTCGTTCGGTTTCCCCAGGAAAATATTGCGGCAAAAAAGCCGGAAATTTCGATATCCTGTTTCCTGGAAAAGCGATGAGGGATACTGATGGGATCAGCTGCGATGAAAGAGAACTTATTGTAGGCTTCAACCTTTGCGTTCAAAAAATCAACCAATTTTCTTTCCTGTTCCATAGAGTCAAAGGGCGGCCGCCCGGTAATACAAAAGCGAAGGTAAGCATCCCCGCTTTCCTTCGCTTTTCGGTGTTTTAATCAACCTATCGCCTTTGCCAGATCTTCAATCAGGTCTTCAGCATCTTCGATGCCTACGCTGAGCCGGATCAACGAATCCGTTAATCCGTTCTTTACTCTTTCTTCTCTCGGTATTGAGGCATGGGTCATCGACGCAGGATGACATATTAACGATTCAACGCCGCCAAGACTTTCTGCCAGTGAAAAAAGGTGTGTAGATGAAAGCACTTTGGTCGCTGCTTCCATGCTATCATCTTTTAATACGAAACTCATCATTCCGCCAAAGTCACGCATCTGCTTTTTTGCAATCGCATAACCCGGGTGATCTTCGAAACCACACCAGTACACTTTCGCCACTTTGGGATTCGAGCGTAACCATTTAGCCACAATCGCACCATTCTCACAATGCTGTCGCATACGCACATGCAGCGTTTTAATACCTCTTAATACAAGAAAACAATCCATCGGACCTGGAACGGCACCGCAGCTTTTCTGAATAAAATAAAGTTTCTCGCGCAGCGTCTCATCATTCATCACCAGGCAACCCTGGATCACATCACTATGGCCGCCGAGATATTTTGTGGCTGAATGCAGCACGATGTGGGCACCAAGATCCAAAGGATTCTGGAGATAAGGGGAGGCGAAGGTGTTGTCAACGCACACCAGTATATCCGGTTTCGATTTTACCAAATCACAAACGGCAGCGATGTCAACAATATTCATCAGTGGGTTGGTAGGAGTTTCGATCCAGATCAGCTTCGTTTTCTCTCCTATCAATGATTCAACATTAGCCAGTTGCTGCA